>JALSRW010000577.1 GCA_026984595.1 Alphaproteobacteria bacterium | reverse complement strand
CTCCTTGCTCTGGGTCACGCCCATCACATAACCGGTGGCCGCGAGCACGATGAAGAGCTGATAGCCCCAGAACAGGAACTGGGCGAGCGCCGGGCCGCCGAAGAGGGAGGTGCGGCAGGTGCGCTGCACCACATAGAGCGAGGTCGCGAGCAGCGCGTTGCCGCCGAAGGCGAAGATCACCGCCGAGGTATGGACCGGCCGCAGGCGGCCGAAGGTGCCCCATTCGTAGGGAAGATTGAGCCATGGGTAGGCGAGCTGGAAGGCGATGAAGGTGCCGGCGGCAAAGCCCACGACGCCCCAGAAGATGGTGGCGAGCGTGAACATGCGCACGATATCTTCGTCGTAGCCCGCTCTCGCTCCCACGCGAACAGCCGCCGCTGCCATGACCTACTCCTCTTCTGCCACATCCCGGCACCGCGCAGCCAAACCCAAAGCTGCGCGTGGCGCAAGCTCCGATCTCCGCCCCGACTGGTAGCAGAATGCCGCTTTATTAGGGATCACTCATGTTGTCGCATGCGGCGCAGCGACGATTCCGGAGCCTCGCGCCTCGGACCTTGACCTGGATCAAGGAAGGCGGTGTTGTGGGGATCGAGGTGGTCGCCCAAGATGAGATGCCGAGGCGGCACGGAGGAGACGGGAAATGGCCGAGGCGGTTCCGGTATTCGTCGCTCAGTCCATTCACATCCGCAGAATCGATCTCGATCGGCCCTGGAGCTGGCTTGCCAGAGGCTGGAACGACCTCAGACAGCAGCCCGCGGTCGGGATCACCTATGGCATTCTCGCCGTCGTGACCGGCTACGTGCTGACCCTGGCTCTCCTCTTCGCGGACATGATCTACCTGCTGCTGCCCGTGACCTCGGGCTTCTTCCTCGTTGGCCCGGTGCTCGTGGTGGGCCTCTATGAGGTGAGCCGGCGCAACGAACAGGGCCTGCCGACCACGCTCTGGGAGGCGTTTACGGCATTTCGCCGCAATGCGCTCCAGATCGCCCTCATGGGCGTGGCCCTGCTGCTCTTCCATTTCCTCTGGATCCGCATCGCCGCCCTCCTCTTCTTCCTCTACTTCGGGCTCGAGCCGCCCTCCGTGGAAAACCTCATCGTCGACACCTTTCTGAGCCCGCGAGGCTGGCCCTTTCTCGTCATTGGCACGGTGATTGGCGGCATTCTCGCCTTCGTGGCCTACAGCCTCAGCGTGATCGCCATTCCCATGCTGCTCGACCGGCCGGATGCCAGTGTGATCGAAGCGATCGCGGCGAGCGTGCGCGCCGTGCAGACCAATTTCGCCCCCATGCTGCTGTGGGCCGCGATCATCGTCGTGTTCACGGGATTCGGCCTCGCCCTCGCCTATCTCGGTCTCGTCGTCACCCTGCCGCTCATCGGCCACGCGAGCTGGCATGCCTACCGGGATCTCGTGAGCTTCGGCGAGGGCAGCGGATCCTGAGGACGGAGCAGGAGGGTTCGGGATGGGACAGTGGATCTTCGGCGGCATCATGGGCCTGCTCGCGCTCTTCGGCCTCGCGCTCGCAAGCCGCGCCCATGATGCGATGTTCGCCTTCTTCGGCTACATGCTCTTCGTCTTCGGCATCGCGGTCATCT
>JALSRW010000576.1 GCA_026984595.1 Alphaproteobacteria bacterium | reverse complement strand
CCAGTCGTAGGCGTAGTTCGGATAGAGCTTGGCGACGTCCGCATAGCCGTTGTCGATGTTCTCCTGCCGGAAGGCGGCCCAGTGGAGGATGAGCACGCGATCGCCCGGCCCTCCCATGGTGATGGGTACCTCATCGCTCGGGCGATAGGGAATCATGATGCCGACCGCATCCGAGAAGCGGGCCACGGTGTGGAAGCGGTCCGCGGTCGGGTCCTTCCAGGTGAGACGGAAGGCGATCTGGGTGCCGTCGGTGAGAGCCTCCACGGTAACCTGGTCGACCGCCGCCTTTTCGACCATGGGGGGCGTGACCGTCTGGGGTTCGAGCGTGAGCGTGATCGCCTCCGCCCTGCTCCATGCCGGATCGGCGGGATCGAGCGGCACCGGGCCGTCGACACGCACGGCGGTGAGCGATTCCTGGGCGGCAGCCAGGCCGCTCGCGAGCAGGAAGCCGAGGCTGGCGATGGCGATGCTGCGCCGCATGGCCTTCCTCCCTTACGGAATGTCCTGACGCACGACCTCGAGCTCGGGGTCTGCGGGCGGCCGCTCCTGGAACCGCTCGCGGATAGGCACCCGCACGATCTCGCGCCCTTCTTCGTCGAAGCCCATGACCTCGTCGCCCGCGACCCGGAAACGATGCGGAATGCGGGGCGTCGAGCCGAAGAGATGCAGGAGCGCCTGCAGCTCCGGCTCCCCGCCTTCGCGCATGCGGTTGTAGGTGTCGATGGCGTGGTCAACGCCGGGACCGAACATCTGGTGGAGGAAGGGTCGCGGCACGTGGATGGGCGGGATGTAGTAGACGTTGGGCTCGAGCCCCGACTGCGGGTAGAGAGGCAGCGCGACCTTCTTGACGTGGACCATGAAATCGATCGGGTTGTCGGGACGGATGCGGTCGGGGGGGCTGATGTAACCCTGCAGCCGGATGCGCCCGATGCAGCTGGTCACGCACTGCGGCTGATAGCCGTCCTCCAGCTTGGGATAGCAACCGATGCACTTCTGGGAGATGCGCGCGACCGCGTTGAAGATCGACTTCTTGTAAGGGCAGGCGGCGACGCACTCCTGATAGCCCTCGCAGCGTTCGGGATCGATGAGCACGACGCCGTCCTCGGGGCGCTTGTAGATCGCCTGGCGCGGACAGGCGGCGACGCAGGCCGGATAGGTGCAGTGATTGCAGATGCGCGGCAGGTAGAACATCCACGCCATGTGCGGCAACCGGTCGATGACCGTCCCCACATCGACGGATTCGCTCACCTCGTCTTCGCCGATGTTGGGGAAGGCCCAGTCGTATTCTTCCGGCAGCCACTTGGCGAGCGGCTCACCTTCCGGTGCGGCGTCCCACAGCGTCGGCCCCTGATAGGACATGTCGACCCATTTCTGGGAATCGCCGAGCAGCTCGAGGAGCTTCACGTCCCAGCCGAGCGGATAGAAGCCGAAGGGCTTCGTCTCGACGTTGTTCCACAGCATGTATTCCTGGCCACGGCCGGGCGTCCAGGTCGTCTTGCAGGCGATGGTGCAGGTCTGACACGCGATGCATTTGTTGAGGTCCATCACCATCGCGAACTGTTTCTGCGGCCGCTCGTGTTCGAACGGATAGTC
>JALSRW010000575.1 GCA_026984595.1 Alphaproteobacteria bacterium | reverse complement strand
CAGACCAATGCCCGCAACTTCCCGGGGCTCAATTTCTCGCGCGAGGAGCTGGAGCGCGCGGTGGCCTTCGCCCATGCGCACGGCGTGCGGGTGTTCGTGGCCATCAACACCTTCCCGCGCGCCGGTCAGCAGGCATTGTGGCACCGCGCCGTCGACGACGCCCTGCGGCTCGGCGCCGATGCCCTGATCCTCGCCGATCTGGGGCTCGCCTGTTATGCCCGCGACCGGCATCCCGACGCCCGCCTGCATCTTTCGGTCCAGGCTTCGGCCGGCAACCCCGAGGCCATCGCCCTGTTTCGCGAACTCGCCGGCATCCGCCGGGTGGTGCTGCCGCGGGTGCTGACGGTGCGGGAGATTCGGGCACTGACCGAAGCGGTCGATGTCGAGACCGAGGTCTTCGTGATGGGCGGGCTGTGCGTGATGGCCGAGGGGCGCTGCCTGCTCTCCTCCTATGTGACCGGCCGCTCCCCGAACATGAACGGGGTCTGCTCGCCGGCCGAGGAGGTGCGGTACCTGGAGGAGGACGGGATGCTGGTGACCCGGCTGGGGCCGATCACCGTCAATCGCTTCGCCCCCGACGAACCGGCCGGATATCCGACGCTGTGCAAGGGGCGCTTCGTCGCCTGCGGCGACGCCAGCTATCTGTTCGAGGAGCCGGTCAGCCTGAGCGCGCTCGGGGTGCTTTCCGAGTTCGCCCGGGCCGGGGTGCGGGCGGTCAAGATCGAGGGCCGACAGCGCGGTCGGGCTTATATCGAGAAGGTCATCCGGACCGTCCGTGCCGCCGCCGAGGCGGTGGCCGAGGGACGCCCCTTGCCCGCTGCCGACCTCCACGAGCTGAGCGAGGGCGGGCGCGAGACGGTGGGGGCCTACGACAAGAAATGGCGATGAGCGGTGCGATGGCGAAGCTTTCGCTGGGGCCGGTTCTCGGTTTCTGGGAGGCGGACAGGCTGCGCGACTTCTATTGCCGGATCGCCGACGAGGCAGCGGTGGACATCGTCTATCTGGGTGAGGTGGTCTGTGCCAAGCGGCAGCCCTTCGTCGGGCCGGCGCTGGGCGAAGCGGTCGAGCGGCTGCGCGCGGCCGGCAAGGAGGTGGTCCTCTCCAGCCTGGCACTGATCGGCGAGGAGCGGGATCTGGCGATGCTGCGCGAACTGGCCGAAGACGGCGCGATGCTGATCGAGGCCAACGATTTCGCCGCCGTCCGGCTGCTGCGCGGTCGCCCGCATGTGCTCGGTCCCTATCTCAACGTTTACAACGAGGGCACCCTCGAGGTGCTGGCCGCCAACGGGGCGATCCGCCTGTGCCCGCCGCCCGAGCTTCCGGCCGAGGCCCTTTCCCGGCTCGCCGCCTGCGGCCTCGTCGCACTCGAGCTCCAGATCTTCGGTCGCCAGCCTCTGGCTCTTTCCGCACGCTGCTATCATGCGCGCAGTCGCGGCCGGCGCAAGGACAACTGCCAGTATGCCTGCGGCGAAGATCCGGACGGCATGCTGGTGACGACCCTGGACGGACGGGCCTTCGTCGCCGTCAACGGCATCCAGACGCTGTCCGCGGCCTACGTGGAGCTGTCGCCGGTGGTGGATGCGGCACGGGGGATGGGCATCGACATCTTCCGGCTGGCACCGCAGGCGATCGACATGGTGGCGGTGGTCGGCCTCTACCGGGAGCTGTTGGCCGGGCGCACGACACCGCAGGAGCTGCGCGCACGGCTCGCCGAACTGGCTTTCGACACCGCCTTCGCCGACGGCTACTGGCACGGTCGGGCGGGAATGCTGCGTGAGGCAGGTTGAAGCCCGGCCGGCGAAGGGCGGCCACGGTTCCGGGCCGGCACGGATGGAGACGTTCCCCTCTTTGCCGCGGCCGCCGCAGCGGCTAGGTTGCGACGACGTTCAACATTCCTGCGTCGGGGCTGATGTCCGCGCTGCGCTTGGTGATTGGCAACTACAACACTTCCTCCCGCTCGCTGGCGGTCTGGCTGGTGCTGCGACGGGCCGGGCTTGCCTTCGATCTCGAGGCCCTCGATCTGCGCGATCCGGCGGGGCTGGAACAGGCCCGGCGGCGATCGCCGAGGGGGCGTCTGCCGGTCCTGGAAATCGGCGACACGATTATCGGGGAGCCGCTCGCGATCTGCGAATACGCCGCCGAACGGAGCGCGGGGCTGTGGCCCGAGGCGGCGGAGCAGCGGGCGCGGGCACGGGCCATCGCCGCCGAGGCGGTATACGAGCTGGCCGATCTGTCGACCTTCCTGCCGATGGACATGACCGGACGTTTCTCGCCGCCGGGCAAGCTTCTGCGGGGCGTGCAGCGGGATCTCGACCGGCTGTACGAGCTGTGGGGGCAATGTCTCGATCGCGAGCGGGAGGGCGGTCCCTTCCTGTTCGGCCGGTTTTCCGTGGCCGACGCTTTCATGGCGCCGCTGGTGGCGCGACTGGTGACGCACGGCATCGAACACGGCGGCGGGGTCGAGGACTATCTGCGGGCGGTTCGCGAGCTTCCGGAATACCTCGAATGGAAGGAGATGGCCGAGATCGAGACCTCCGGCGCGACACCGGCGACGCCCGGTCGTGCACCGCGGCGCCGCCCGGGGAGCACCGCGGCGCCGCGGCCGGCATCCCCGCCGGAGCGGCGACCCGCTGTCCCTTCCGTCGAAGAGGTGCAGCCCCCGTCGCGTCCGGCAGCCCGTCGGTTGTTCGCCCGGCCCGCCGTCGCGACGACCGGTGAGATCGCGGCACCCGCCGGGGAGAAGGCATCGGCAAAGGTGGCCCGCACGGCTTCGCCGAAGCCGGCGGCCGCGCGCGCAGGCGCACGCACCCGCCCCGAGCCCGGAGCAGCCGGATCCGCCGCCGAGCCACCGGCTGCTGCGGCCCGGGCCGAGCCGAAGGCCCCGCCGTCCTCCCGCGAGACATCTGCGCAGCGCGAAAGCGGCGCGGACGCCGGCCCCGTGAATCCAACCGCCTCCGAACCGGAGAGCCCGTCTCCGCCCGCGCGGCGGAGGCGCGCCGCATCTTCCGGGCCGATCGTCAAGCCCATAGGTGGCGGAATTCATCGACGACGCTGATATACAGCTCGCGTTTGAAGGGCACGATCCGGCGCACGAGATCCTCGGGATCGGTCCAGCGCCAGGAGACGAATTCCCGGTGCGGCTGGTCGACATCGATATCCGCATCGCTGCCGAGAAAGCGAAAGGCGAACCAACGCTGGGTCTGGCCCTTGTAGCGTCCGCCCCACATGCGGGCGGCGAGCGACGGCGGCAAGTCGTAGGAGCGCCAGAAGCGGCTCTCCGCCAGCAGCTCCACCTTGTCGGTGCCGATCTCCTCGCGCAGCTCCCGCAGGGCCGCCTCCAGCGGCGTCTCGCCCGGGTCGATGCCTCCCTGCGGCATCTGCCAGGCGGGACGGGACAGATCGGCGCGCTGCCCGACGAAGATCCGGTTCTCCCGATCGAGCAGCAGGATCCCGACGCAGCGGCGATAGCCGGGAAGCGGTGCTCGGGACAGGTGGAAGGCCATGGGTGCGTCTACTCCGGGGAACGGCCGGACCGGTCGGCGAAGATCCGGCTCGGCGCAACGAGCTGCAGGCCCTTGGCTTCGAGGCTCGGCACCCACTGCCGCAGACGGGCATAGGCGATGGCCGTGCCCTCCAGCGTGCCGAGGGCCGCACCGTCGCGAAGGGCGCGGGTTTCCAGCCGGCCGAGTGCCAGGTCGATGGCCTCGGGAGCGGGGTCGAGATCGATCGGGGGATCGCTCCACGCGTACGGCAGACCGCGTCGGGCGGCGATGTCCGCGAGACGGGTACCCCCCAGTTCCACGAGCCCGAGGCCGGCGGTGGCGAGCTCGGTGACCACCGGGTCGAACTTGTCCGGCTCCGCGGCATAGGCCCCGGGCGCCGCGACCACCGCCAGATAGCCCTTGCCGGCGGCCAGCACCGTTTCCAGTCGCTGGCGCAGACGCTCGGGCGGCAGTGTGGGTCCCAGCGCGAGCGGGCCGGCATCGTCCAGGGGAAAGCGGGCCGGCCGCACCGGCAGTTCCATCAGCACCTCGTGGCCGCGCCTGCGCGCGTAGCGCATCCAGCCGGCGAGATCGCGGCCGTAGGGAGAGAAGGCGAGGCCGAAGACGGGCGGCAGCTCGGTGGCGGTCAGGGTCGGGGTGCGCGCGAGACCGAGGCCGATCACCACGAGGGCGATCCGCGGCTTTTCGGGATCGACCCGAAACGCGCTGCGATAGACCGAAAACGGGTCGCGTCCGTCGTCGGCCCTGCGCGGCAGGGCGCCGTAGCGACCGGGTCGGAGCAGGCTATCCGGGACGTCCACGGGCGGGGCGCCGGCGATCTCGGGTCCGTCGGTCGCGGGCGGTCCCCGGAGGTTCGCAACCGTCGCCGAACGCTCGCCCGCGTCGGCCGATACGGCGCCCGGCAAGGGCTGTTCCACCCGCGGGAGATCCGTATAGAGGATCCTCGCGTCGAGGCCGAGCAGGCGAACCACGGCCAGCAGCACCGCCAGAGCCAGCAGCAGGACAGCGAGGATCCCGTAAGGCAGACGGGGATCGGCGAGCCCCGACCGGCGTGACGCGGCCATGTCAGCCGACGGGCGGAGACACGGGGGCCGGCCGCCCCGCTCGCACGCTGCTACCGGCCCCGGGCCTCATTGCGCGGCAGCGAGCCCGGCCTTGTAGAGGGCGATGCCGCGCAGCAGGTCGATCGCCCGTGCGAGCTGATAGTCCTTTTCTTCCAGTGGCGTGCTCTGCTCGGGAGTACCGTCCTCCGGCGTCACCACATCGGCTTCGAGGCGACCGCGCAGATCCGCCTCGCGCCTGCCGTTGTCGTCGATCAGCTCGACCTTGGCCTGCTGCACGATGATGTCGGGAGTGATACCCTTGGCCTGGATCGAGCGCCCCGACGGCGTGTAGTAGCGCGCCGTGGTCAGTCGCAGGGCGCCATGGCCGGGGATCGGGATGATGGTCTGCACCGAACCCTTGCCGAAGGATTGCGTGCCCATGACGATGGCCCGCTTGTGGTCCTGCAGGGCACCCGCGACGATCTCCGAGGCCGAAGCCGAGCCGCCGTTGATCAGCACCACCAGCGGCAATCCATCGAGGATGTCGCCGGGACGGGCATTGTAGCGCTGGATACTGTCCGGCCGCCGGCCGCGGGTGGAGACGATCTCGCCCTTGTCGAGGAAGGCGTCGGCCACGGCCACGGCCTGGTCGAGCAGGCCACCCGGATTATTGCGCAGATCGAGCACCAGGCCCTTCATCCCGCCGATCTCACGCCGCAGCTCGGCCACCTTGTCCCGCAGGGTGCCGTTGGTCTGCTCGTTGAAAGTGGTGATGCGCACGTAGCCGATATCGCCCTGGACCTCCGAACGCACCGGGCTGATGCGGATCACCGCCCGCGTGATCGTGATTTCCAGTGGCTTCTTCTCGCCCTTGCGCAGGATCCGCAGCTTGATGTCGGTATTGACCGGACCGCGCATCTTGTCCACGGCCTCGCCCAGCGACAGGCCCATCACCGGCTCGTCGTCGATATGGGTGATGAGGTCGCCGGCCTTGATTCCGGCCCGCCAGGCCGGGGTATCGTCGATCGGCGAGACCACCTTGACGAGGCCGTTCTCCATGGTGACCTCGATGCCGAGACCGCCGAATTCGCCGCGCGTCTGGACCTGCATGTCGCGGTAGCGGCTCTGGTCGAGATATCCGGAATGCGGATCCAGGGAGGTCAGCATCCCGTTGATGGCCGCCTCGATCAAGGTCTGATCGGCGACCTCTTCGACATAGTCCGCGCGCACCCGCTCGAACACGTCTCCGAACAGCTTGAGCGCGCGCAGCGTTTCGGCGCTGTCGGATTGTGCCCGGACCGGCCCGAGATGGGCGAGGGCCAGCCCGCCCAGCAGCAGCCCGGCCAGCATGGTGGCGGTGATCGACGAGCGTTTGTGCAAGAACTTCGCCATTAACCCCTTGTCCTGTCGGCTCGCGCTGCCAGCCATGGCAGCGGGTTGACCGGTCGGCCCCGCTGACGCAGCTCCATGTAGAGGCGAGTCTCTTCGCCCCCGGAGCGCTCCAGCCGTCCGACCACGGCACCTGCAGCTATAAGGTCTCCGCGGCGGACATCAAGCCGCGTCATCCCAGCCAGCAACGTATGATATCCATCGCCATGGTCGAGAATCAACACGAGGCCGAATCCCCGGAACGGTCCGGCGAAGGCCACCCGACCGCCGCGCACCGCCCGCACGGGCTGGTTGCGGTCTACCAGGATGGTGACGCCGCGCGCCAGGATTCCCGCCTTCTCGTCGCCGAAACGCGAGACGATGCGCCCCGCGACCGGGAGGATCGAGCCCCGGGCGTTCGGCGCGAGGTCCGGGCGGTCGGGTGCGAACATCGCCGGCAGGAGACGGGGCACGAGGCGTGCCGGAGCGATGCCCGGCAGGGAGGCGGCGATTCGCAGGGTACGATCCTCGGGGATGCGACCGGGCCGGGCGCGGGCCTGCGGCAGCGTTTCCGGCCGACGGCAGCAAGGCGGGGGGGCCAGCATGGCGAGCTCGCGCGCCAGCGCGGCGAGGCTCCGCAACTGCCGTTGGCGGGTACGGGCGCCAGCCAGCCGGCGGAGGGACTCGCTGCGGCGGGTGACGAGCGCTGCCAAGCGGGTCCGCAGTACGGTCATGCGCTCTCGCAGCCGTTCCCGGGAGCGGATCAGGCGGGTGCGGGCCATCGAGGCCGCTGCCCGTGCCCGCGCAAGTTCCCGCTGCCGTGCTTCGAGCCGCGGGAGCTCCTCGTCCGCGCCGCCACCATCGCGGAGCAGTTCTCCGAGCAGCAGCCGGACGCGGCCGGGGATCGCTGCGTCGCTCCGACTGCTGCGGTGCAGGCCACCGAGCAGCGCCCGGGCGGCGCGCTCGCGCTCCCGCTGCAGGATATTCCGCTGTCGGCGCAGCCTGCGCATTTCGTTGGTCAGGCCGACGAGGCTCTCGCCCAGCGCGGCCACGCTGCGGCGAAGGCCGTCGAGACGGAGGGTGAGCATCGCCGCCCGGCGCTGCTCTCGGTTCAGCTCGCCCTGCAGGGCCAGCCGCTGCCGGTCGATGCGCTCCAGAACCGCCGCCCGGAGGGCCAGGCGGTCTGCGACCAGCCGGTTCAGTGTGAGGATGCCGACGGGCCGCGGGGATGGCGACGGCTCCGACGCGGGCCGCGCCCCGGCCGGCGGCGGCCAGAGGAGCAGGCCGAGCAGAAGCGCGGCGATTACCCGGAGCATGCCGGAGCGGCCCGGCGATCGAGGCGACGGAGCCGGAACGGGCGGGGAAGCAATCGTGCACATGCCACTCCGGCTGCCGGCCGGCGGCCGGCGGCGAGCCGGATCCGCCCCGCTCCGTGGTGCGCCCGCCGGCCTTCGCCCCGGCGGGGCCCACCGTTCACCGCGGGCAATGACCGCCACCTCGAGCGCGTTCGCTTCGCAGGGGAAGCAGGGGAGAGACCGCGCGCGGAGGCGGCAGCCGCCGGTCGATGGCGAAATTGCGCCACCCGACCACGTCCCGGGACAATGGCATCCCTCCTGTCGCCACCCGCGGCGGAGGATCGCCCGTCCTCAGCCGTCATCGCCGGTCGCG
>JALSRW010000574.1 GCA_026984595.1 Alphaproteobacteria bacterium | reverse complement strand
GAGGCCCAGTGCTATGTGATCGACAAGGCGCTGGCCCGTCTCTACGAGCTCGATCTGCAGTTCGGCGCCATGCTCAACACCATCTACTCGACGGTCGACGCCATCGAGACCCATGTGGTGGATGCCGATCTCGTGATCGGGGCGGTACTGCTGCCCGGCCATGCCGCTCCCAAGCTGATCACCCGCGAGATGATCGCCGCCATGCGCCCGGGCTCGGTGTTCGTGGACATCGCCATCGACCAGGGCGGCTGCAGCGAGACCTCGCGGCCGACCACCCATGCCGACCCGGTCTACGTCACCGAGGGGGTCATCCACTACTGCGTCACCAACATGCCGGGGGCGGTGCCGCGTACCTCCACCTTCGCCCTCAACAACGCCACCCTTCCTTTCGTGCTGGCACTGGCCGACAAGGGCTGGAAGCAGGCGGTGCTCGACGATCCCCATCTCGCCGATGGGCTCAACGTGTGCGAGGGCAAGCTCGTCTACCGGCCGGTCGCCGAGGATCTGGGACTTCCCTACACGCCGCGCGAGCGGCTTCTCGGTCGCTGACGGGCACGGTTTCCGGCCGGAGCGACGCCTTGCAGCATTTTCATTGTCGTTGAACGATGTTGCAGGAGGATGTTAAGGTGCTGTCCGATCGTTGCGGACAGCACCGGGAGCTTCGGCCGGAACGGATGGACAATCCTCGTCTCGATCGCCTCGCCGCCTTTCCTTTCCGACGGCTCGCCGCGATGCTGGAAGGGCTCGAACCCTGCTCCGGAATGCCGGCACTCGACATGTCGATCGGCGAGCCGCGCCACAGTCCGCCGCCGCTTCTCGCCGAAACGGTGGCCGCCCATGCCGGGGCGTGGAACCGTTATCCGCCGCCGGCCGGTACCGCCGCCTTCCGGGCGAGCTGCTGTCGCTGGCTGGAGCGGCGCAACGGCCTGCCGTCGGGGAGTCTCGATCCCGACCGCCATCTGCTGCCGCTGGCCGGCACCAAGGAGGGGTTGTTCCTGCTGGCGCAGCTCGTGGCGCCGGAGACGGCGGACGGACAGCCGGCCCGCATCCTGATGCCGGACCCGCTGTATGCGGTCTATTACGGTGCGGCGGTGATGGCCGGGGCCGAGCCGCGACCGCTGCCGGCCACCGCGGCGAGCGGCTTTCTGCCGGATCTCGATGCCCTCGACCGCGATCTGCTGGCGCGGACCGCCCTGTTCTATCTCTGCAGCCCCTCCAATCCGCAGGGGGCGGTGGCCGATGCCGCCTATCTGCGGCGCCTCGCCGGCTGGGCGCGGGAGTACGGGTTCCTGCTGGCGGTCGATGAATGCTACGCCGAGATCTACGGCGCGGAGCCGCCGCCCGGCGCTCTCGGCGTGGTATGGCCGGAGGATCCGGAATGCACCAATCTGCTGGTGTTCCATTCCCTGTCCAAGCGCTCCAACGCGCCCGGCCTGCGCTCCGGCTTCGTCGCCGGCGATCCCCGCCTGCTGCGGCGGTTCCTGCATCTTCGGGCATATGGTGCGGCGGTCCAGCCCCTGCCGCTGATGGCCGCCGCCACCGCATTGTGGGAGGACGAGGCACATGTCGCCGCGAACCGGGCGCTGTACCGGCGCAAGTTCGACATCGCCGAAGCCCGCCTCGCCGGCCGCTTCGGCTTCGTCCGGCCGGCCGGCGGCTTCTTCCTGTGGCTCGATGTCGGCGACGGGGTGGCGGCCGCCCGCGAGCTTTGGACGAAAGCCGCCCTCAAGGTGCTGCCCGGCACCTTCCTGAGCGCCACAGCGGGCCCGGAAAGTCCGGGGCATCGCTATATTCGCCTTGCGATGGTCCATGACGAGGCGACAATCGGCGAAGCTCTCGATCGCCTGATCGGCGTGTCGGAGCATTGGGACCTGCGACAGTAGCACGAGGAACGGATCGTATGGCGTCTTCGACGTTGCGACTCCCCTTGCCTTCTCCGGCCCTCGCCTGGCTCCGTTCCGCCCTGCGCCGGCTGGGCGGGGCGGTCCTGGTCGGCGCCGGCGCCTTCACGGCACTGGCGCTGGGCGGTTTCGATCCCGCCGACCCCTCCTTCAACAGTCTCGGCGAGGGCGGCCTCGCCAATCCGGCGGGGCTGGTCGGAGCATATCTCGCCGATGCCATCTATCAGCTGCTCGGGCTGAGCGGCTGGCTGCTGCCGCTGGTGCTCTTTTCCTGGGGCCTGCGGCTGGTGCTGGCACGGCCGCTGCGCTGGCCGTGGCTGCCGCTGGTGGCACTGCCGCCGGCGCTGCTGGCGATTTCCGCCTTTCTCGCCGCCCTGCCGCTGGGCGCCGACAGCGGCTGGCCGTTCCGGGTCGGTCTCGGCGGCGTGGTCGGCGATTTCCTGCTCTGGCGCCTGCAGCCGAGGCTCGGCCCGGATGCCTATTTCTGGAGCGGTCTCGCCCTTTCGGTGCTGCTGGGGATCACCGCGCTCGGCCTGCGCTGGGGCGAATCCTTCCGGGCCATGGGCCGCTTCGGTCATGCCTCGCTCTGGCTCGGCCGGCATGTCGGTCGGGTGGCGAGCTCGGCCGGCGAGGTGCCCGGTCGCATCCTCCGTCCCGGCCCCCGGCCGACCGACCGCAGGCCGATCCTCGAAGAGGAGGTGGTGGAGGACCTGCCGGAGTCACCCGAGACCGGACCCCGACGCAGCCTGTTCGCGCGCCTCGCGGCATGGCTGCAGCCCGAGGAGGAGGACATCGTCAGCGCGCCGATCCGGCCGCGGCGCCTCGCGCCCGTGCACCGCGAAGAGGTGGAAGCGGAGCATTCCCCGAGGCCGGCGACCGCGTCTCGCAAACCCGCCCGGAAGCCCCGCCGGCGGCGGGCCAAGGCGCCGGCGGAAACCGTCCTCGAACCGGCATCCGAATCGGCCGGGACCTTCGAGCTGCCGCGGCTCGAAATGCTGGCGACGCCGCGGCACAACCGCCATGCCTCGCTGACCAAGAGCGCCTTGGCCGAGACCGCGCGGCGTCTGGAAAGCGTGCTCGACGATTTCGGCGTGCGCGGCGAGATCATCGATGCCAAGCCGGGACCGGTGGTCACCCTGTTCGAGCTGGAGCCGGCGCCCGGAACGCGCGCCCAGCGGGTGATCAACCTCGCCGACGATATCGCCCGCAGCCTGTGCGCCGTCTCGGTGCGCGTGGCCACCATTCCCGGCCGCAATGTGATCGGCATCGAGCTCCCCAACCCGCGACGGGAGACGGTGTTCCTGCGGGAGCTGCTGGAAAGCGAAGTCTACCGGCAGAGCGAGGCACGGCTGCCCCTGGCGCTCGGCAAGGATATCGGCGGCACGCCGATCGTGGTCGATCTGGCGCGCATGCCGCATCTGCTGATCGCCGGCACCACCGGCGCCGGCAAGTCGGTGGCCATCAACGCCATGATCCTGTCGCTGCTTTACCGGCTGACGCCCGAGCAATGTCGCATCATCCTCGTGGATCCCAAGGTCATCGAGCTTTCGGTCTACGAGGACATTCCGCATCTGCTGGCGCCGGTGGTCACCGACCCTCACAAGGCGGTGGTCAGCCTCAAATGGGTGGTGCGCCAGATGGACGAGCGGTACCGGCTGATGTCGCACATGAACGTGCGCGACATCTTCTCCTACAATCGCCGCCTGATGCAGGCCGCGGCACGCGGCGAGCAGCTCACCCGGCGGGTGCGGGTGGGCTTCGAGGCGGGTACAGGCGCTCCGGTTTTCGAGGAGCAGGAGATCGACATGACGCCGCTGCCGCTCATCGTGGTAGTGGTGGACGAGGTGGCCGATCTGATGCTCACCGCCGGCAAGGAGATCGAGAGCTGCATCCAGCGCCTGTCGCAGAAGGCACGGGCCGCCGGCATCCATCTCATCGTCGCCACCCAGCGTCCCTCGGTCGATGTGCTGACCGGCGTCATCAAGGCCAACCTGCCCTCGCGCATCAGCTTCCGGGTGAGCTCGAAGATCGACAGCCGCACCATCCTCAACGAGCCCGGGGCGGAACAGCTCCTCGGCCAGGGCGACATGCTCTATGTGATGCCCGGCGACCGCGTCATCCGCATCCACGGTCCGCTGGTGACCGATCAGGAGGTCGAGGAGGTGGTGGCCCATCTCAAGACCCAGGGCGAGCCCGACTATCTCGACGACATCACCAACGAGGCTCCGCTCGACCACAGCGGTGCGGCACCCGCCGCCGACGGCAGCAGCCAGGACGGGCTCTACGAGCAGGCGGTGCAGATCGTCGCCCGCGACGGCAAGGCCTCCACCAGCTATCTGCAGCGCAAGCTGTCCATCGGCTACAATACCGCCGCCCGGCTGATCGAGCGGATGGAGGCGGAGGGGCTGATCAGCGAGGCGGACCATGTCGGCCGCCGGCGCATCCTGATGAAACGGGGGGGTCTCGACCAGGTCGGCAAGGACGACTATGTGTAGGCCATGCTGGATCGCCGCCGCTTCGTTTCCCGTCTGCTCGGCCTCGGCGCCGCCGTTTCGATCCTCGGCTCGAGCGGGGTCGGGTACGCCGCCCTGCCGCCCGCCGAGGAGGCGCTGATCGGCCGTATCGAGGCCTATCTCGACGGCCTCGAGAATCTCGAGGCGCGTTTCACCCAGATCGGCCCCGACGGCCAGCTCGCCACCGGAACCTTCTATCTGTCCCGGCCGGGCAAGTTGCGGATCGACTACGATCCGCCGTCGAAACTGCTGCTGCTGGCCACCGACTGGCGCCTGATCTTCTACGACGGCAGCATCCAGCAGGTGACCACCATCCCGCTGGCGCAGACGCCGCTGGGCTTTCTGCTCGCCGAGAAGATCCGCCTCGAGGGCGAGGTCACGGTCCGGGAACTCCGCCGCAACGCCGGCGAGATCGCGGTCACGGTGGCCCGCAGCGATGCCCCCGATCAGGGCAGTGTGACGCTGGTCTTCGCCGAGCAGCCGCTGGAGCTGCGGCGTTGGACGGTGATCGATCCCCAGGGCCTCGCCACCCGGGTGATCCTCGAGGACATGCGGACCGACGTCGCCTTCGACCCCGCGCTGTTCCACTGGCGGGACCCGCGTATCTTCGGCTTTCCCGAGGACTGATCCCCGAGGCTCAGCATACCGCCGTGGCCTCGATCTCGACCAGCGCTTCGGGCTCCACGAGCGCACTGACGGCGACCAGGGTCATGGCCGGGAAGTGGCGGCCGATCACCTCACGATAGACCTCCCCGAGCGCCTTCTGGCAACCTCGGTAGGCCTCGATGTCGGTGACGTACCAGGTCATGCGGGTGAGATGCTGGGGCCCGCATCCGGCTTCCTTCAGCACCGCGACCACGTTCCGGAGCGCCTGCCGGGTCTGGGACACCAGATCGGCGCCGGGGAACCGCCCCTCGCCGTCCCAGCCGATCTGTCCGGCGACGAACACCATGCGCCCCGCGGCGGCGATGCCGTTGGCGTAGCCGCGTGGCTGCGGCCAGTCGGGCGGCTGCAGGACCTGCTGCATCAGGCCTCCTCCCGCGCCAGCTCGCGGAGGCGGTAGCGCTGCAACTTGCCGGTCGCGGTCCTCGGCAGTTCCGGCACGAAGGAAATGGCCCGCGGGTATTTGTAGGGCGCGATGGTGGCCTTGACGTGCTCCTGCAGCTCCTTGACGAGCTCGGCCCCCGGGCGATGGCCGGCGGCCAGGACGACGAAGGCCTTGACGATCTGTCCCCGCTCCGGATCGGGCACCCCCACGACACCGCATTCGGCGACCGCCGGATGGGTGAGCAGCGCCACCTCCACTTCCGGCCCGGCGATGTTGTAGCCGGCCGAGATGATCATGTCGTCGGAGCGGGCCCGGTGGAAGAAATAGCCGTCCTCGTCGCGGACATAGGTGTCGCCGGTGATGTTCCAGCCGCGCTGCACATACTCGCTCTGGCGGGGATCGGCCAGATAGCGGCAGCCCGTGGGTCCCTTCACCGCCAGCCTGCCCGGCACCCCGGGTGGACATTCCTCGAAATTCTCGTCGAGTACGGTGGCGACATAGCCCGGCACCGGCTTGCCGGTGGCCCCGGGGCGGATCTCCTCGTCCGCTGCCGAGATGAAGATGTGGATCATCTCCGTGGCACCGATGCCGTCGATCAGGCGGATGCCGGTGGCTCGATGGAACGCCTCCCAGGTGGGCTTCGGCAGGGCCTCGCCGGCGGAGACGCAGCGCCTCAGGCTGCCGAAATCCTGCGCGCCGACCAGGCCCAGCATCGCCCGATAGGCGGTGGGCGCCGTGAACAGACAGGTGACGCGAAAGCGTTCGATGGCCTCGGCCAGTCTCGGCGGGCTGCCCTGCTCCAGGAGCAGGGTGGAAGCGCCGACCCGGAGCGGGAAGCAGAGCAGGCCGCCGAGGCCGAAGGTGAAGCCCAGCGGCGGACTGCCGGAGAACAGATCGTCGGGCCGCGGCTGCACGATATGCTTCGAGAAGCTGTCGCACATGGCCAGCACGTCCCGATGGAAATGCACGCAGGCCTTGGGTACCCCCGTGGTGCCCGAGGTGAAGGCGAGGAGAGCGGGATCTGTGGCGGCGGTCGGACAATTGGAGAAATCGTCGGACCGGCCGGCGATCCGCGCCTCGAGTCCGTCCGCGGCTTCGGTTCCGAAAAGGACGACGTTCGCGAGTTCGGGCACCCGCTGGCGGCATTTCTCGAGTTCCGGTGCGAGCCGGGCATCGCAGAGGGCGTGACGGATCTCTGCCTTGCGCACGACCTTCTCGAGCTCGCCTGCGCGCAGCAGCGGCATGGTGGTGACCGCCACCGCTCCGGCCTTCATCACCGCCAGCCAGCATGCCGCCAGCCAGGGCGTGTTGGGGGCGTGGAGCAGCACCCGGTTGCCGGGCACCACCCCCATCTCCTCGGTCAGCAGGCGCGCGATGCGGTTGGCCCGCGACAGGGTTTCCGCATAGCTCCAGACCAGCCCCGGTGCCCGCAGACAGGGACGCTCGCCTTGGCCCGCCGCCACCATGCGATCGAGCAGTTCGACCCCGCAGTTGAGGCGCGCGGGGTATTGCAGCTCGGGAAGCGGGAACAGGAACTCCGGCCACTGCTCGGGTGGCGGCAGATGGTCCCGCACGAAGCTGTCGACATGGGCCGTGTCCGTCATCTCCTCTCTCCCTGCCCAAGGCCTTCCGCCTTCAGGAGCTGCCGCGCGATGATCAGGCGCTGGATCTCGGAAGCGCCCTCGTAGATCCGAAGCGCCCGGATTTCTCGATAGAGCTCCTCGACCCGGGTGCCGCTGGTGACCCCGAGACCGCCCCAGATCTGCACCGCTTCGTCGATCGCCCGCTGTGCGGCCTCGGTGGCGAACAGCTTGGCCATGCTGGCCTCGCGGGTGATCCGCGGACTTCCCCGATCCTTCTCCCAGGCGGCGCGATAGACGAGCAGCGCGGCGGCATCGATGCCGGTCGCCATGTCCGCGAGCTTGGCCTGGATCATCTGCAGATCCCCGAGCGGGGCGCCGAACAGCTTGCGCTCGCGGGCGCGGTCGAGCGCCGCATCCAGGGCGGCCCGGGCCATGCCCAGGGCGGCGGCCCCCACCGTCGGGCGGAAAATGTCGAGGGTCGCCATCGCCACCTCGAAGCCCCGACCGGGCGCACCGATCATGTTCGCAGAGGGCACCCGACA
>JALSRW010000573.1 GCA_026984595.1 Alphaproteobacteria bacterium | reverse complement strand
CGAAGGAGACGATCGCATCGTTCCGGCGAAAGGCCAGATCGTCGGCGGCGAAGCGGAAACGGTAACTGACGTCGAGATATGGACCCGGGCGCAGATCGAGGCGGCCGACGAAATCGGAAAAATGTCCTTCGAGGCCGGAGTTGGGGGGAGGCGCGTTGTCTCCCGACAGATCGACGAGCTGGCCGAGCATGCCGCTCACCCGGAAGGCGCCCGGACCGATCGCCGCGGCGCGCACTCCGTACGCGACACGCGTTCCCTGCTCCACCCGGTCGATTCCGGTGAAGCGGCTGGGCGCGAACAGGTTGGTCTCGTCGAACTCGAAGGACTGGCTGTCCTCGTTGGGGATGTCGCGGTCGTTGCCATCGCTGCGGTCGATCATCAGCGCCGCGACCGGTTCCACGAGCTGCTGCCAGGAGCCGGTCCGCCCGACCAGCGGCCAGCTCCAGCCGAGGTAGGCGCTGGGCAGGAGACGGCCGGTGACGTTGCCGCCGCCGCTGCCGCGGAACGTCCGGGGATCACCGTCGGTCCGATAGACGTCGCCGCGCAGACTCAGGCGCAGCCGCCACAGATCCCCGATGGCGCCCAGATAGGGCAGCTCCCAGCCCAGTTCCGCGGTCAGCCGCTGGGTATCCAGGCCCTCCGTGCGGGTCAGGGCGAGGGCACCGGCATCGAGGGTCCAGTAGGAGCCCAGCACCAGGGGGCCGCTGGCCTGGTGGTATTCGGCCAGCGGCAGAGCGAAGGGGATGGTTCCCTGATCGTCCGTCTCGCGCAGGCCCTGGAAACCGTAGGCGCCGAGGGTCGCGTACCGGCGTCCCTCGTAGCGTTCGTAATAGAGCCGGTTGGTGAGCACATCCTCGTCCCCGAGCCCGTAGGCATCGAGGTAGGTGTTGTCGCTGGACAGCCCGATCTCGAACCCGGCCCGGTCGGTGGCGCCGATCGTGTAGTCGCCCCTGCCCCGGATGTGGCCCCGCAACTCGCGGTCACGGTCGTCGCGGGCATCGCGCCGGTAGCCCTCGGCATAGGTCGCACTGGCCTCGAGTTCGGTGCGGCCGAAGGTCTCGAGATCGCGTCCCTCGACCTTGAGCATGAGCCCCTGCCTGGTCGAAAAGAGCGGGGTCAGCGTCAGATCCCGGTTGGGAGCGAGGTCGAAATAATAGGGAGTTTCGAGGGTGAGCCCGAGCTCCGTGTCGGCGCCGATGCGGGGCGCCAGGAAGCCGCTCCGGCGGTCGACCGTGGGATCGGGGTTCTGGAAGTAGGGGGTATAGGCCACCGGTACGCCCAGGATCTCGAGTACCGCATCGTAGTAGGTGAGGGTGCGCTCCTTCTGATCGTGCACCACCCGGCGGGCGCGGATCTGCCAGAACGGGCCGCCATCACGCACGTTGCACTGGATCGGACAGGGCGAATAGACCGCCTTCTCGAAGATGTTGTAGCGTCCCTCCGCACGCAGCCCGAGATTGGCGGCGATCCGCGTGTTGTCGTCGAGCCTCGCCCGGATGTGCTCGATGAAGCCTTTCTTGAAGTCACCCGTGAGCTCCAGCCTCTCGGCGAACGCCGCCTCGCCGCCGGCATCGATCAGCACGATGTTGCCGGTGGCGACGACCCGGTCGTCGGCTTCTTCGTACCGGATCTCGTCGGCGAGGAGAACCTGCTCCCCATAGGTGATCTCGACCTTGCCGCGGGCGATCACCACGCGGCGGGCGAAATCGTAGACGATCTGCTGCGCTTCCAACAGGAACGGTTCGTTCTGCGGTACGGCGTCCGACACCGCCGGCTGGGCGCCCGCGCCCCCGCCGAGCCCCAGGAGGATGGCGACGAGCCCCGCCACCACCAGGCGGCCCACGCACCGGAAAGGAATGTTGCTGCCCATCATCGCCTGGTCCGGCTGCGCCAGTTGGATCCGGTCGGATTGCGCGCAAGAATGCAGCGCCGCGGTCCGGACCGAGATCGCGCCAAACAGCGTCTCGCCGGTGCCGCCGGGCAGCACTATAGTGAGGCGGCGGCGGTGCGAAAGATCCGTGGTCGCCGAGCGGGTGCGAGAAAAGGAGGGACTGCCCAGTGGTGGAGATTTCGGTCGCGCATGAGGCGCTGCCCGAGGAGGGCGTGGTCGTCGTGTTCGCGGGCGCGGACGGTTCCCTTTCGGCGGCGGCCGCGTCGCTGGACGGGGAGAAGGTGGTGTCCCGTGCACTCCGGTTGCCGGGCGGCAAGCTCCGGCACGGCAGGATCGTCTCCCTGGCTCTGCCGGCCGGGCTGCGGCTGGATCGCCTCCTGGTGGCGGTGGTCGGCAAGCCGGAAGGGACGAAGGCGCGGGACCTGGAGGAGTTGGGCGCGGCGATCGTCAAGCAGCTCGAGGCCGAGCGGGTGGAGGAGGCGGTGGTCGCCTCGCCGGCCGGGCTCGAGCTGGGCATGGCGGAGGATGCGGCGATCGCCGCCATGGCCCTGGGCGCCGAGATGCGTGCGTACCGCTTCGACAAGTACCGCCGCCCCGCGGAGGACGGGGAGGACGGCCCGAAGCCGCTGGCCAGGTTGCGTTTCCTGAGCACTTCCGCGGCCGGCGAGGCGTTGGCCCGGGCACGGGGGCTGGCCCGCGCCGTGGCCTGGACCCGCGATCTGGTGAGCGAGCCCGCCAATGTGCTCTATCCGCAGAGCTTCGCGCAGATCTGCGAGTCCCTGAGCGAGGTCGGCGTCGAGGTCGAGGTGCTCGCGCCCGCCGATCTCGAAAAGCTGGGCATGCGCGCCCTGCTGGCGGTCGGTCAGGGCAGCGCGCATCCGCCCCATGTCGTGGTGATGCGCTGGAAGGGGGCGGCGCAGGAGGCCCCGGTCGCCCTGGTCGGCAAGGGCGTGTGTTTCGACAGCGGCGGCATTTCGCTCAAGCCCTCGGCCGGCATGCAGGACATGAAATGGGACATGGCCGGAGCGGCGGCGGTGGTCGGGGCCATGCGTGCGCTCGCCCAGCGGCGGGCGGCCGCCGATGTGGTGGGCATCATCGGCCTCGCCGAGAACATGCCCTCGGGCACCGCTCAGCGGCCCGGCGACGTGGTGCGGGCCTACAGCGGCAAGACGATCGAGGTGATCAACACCGATGCCGAGGGTCGGCTGCTGCTGGCCGATGTGCTGGCCTATGTCTGCGAGCGTTTCCGGCCGCGCGCGGTGGTCGATCTCGCCACCCTGACCGGTGCGGTGATCGTGGCGCTGGGCCACGAGCGGGCCGGCCTGTTCGCCAACGACGACGCTCTCGCCGAGGCCCTGCTGCGGGCCGGCGAGGACGTGGGCGAGCCGCTGTGGCGCCTGCCTCTCGACGAGCCCTACGAGAAGCACATCGAATCGGACATTGCCGATCTCAAGAATGTGGGGCGCGGCCGCGAGGCCGGCAGCATCGCCGGAGCGGTGTTCCTCAAGGCTTTCGTCGGCGAGCGGCCCTGGGCCCATCTCGACATTGCGGGAGTCGCCTGGAGCAGCCGCGATCTGGCGCTGGTGCGGAAGGGGGCCACCGGGTTCGGGGTGCGCCTGCTCGACCGGCTGGTGGCAACGACCTTCGAGGAGAAGTGACCGCAGGGAGGCCGGCTTGCAGGTCGGGTTCTATCATCTGACCCGCAGCAGCGTGGAGGAGGCGCTGCCGCGCCTTCTGGAGAAGGTGCTGGCGGCCGGGCACCGGGTGGTGGTGCGGGTCGGTGGTCGCGAGCAGCTCGAGCTCCTCGATCGCGCGCTCTGGACCTATCGGCGGGATTCCTTCCTGCCGCACGGCAGCCGCACCGACGGGTTCGCCGAGCGGCAGCCGATCTATCTCACCACCGCTCTCGAAAACCCCAACGCCGCCACCGTACTCGTGCTGGTCCATGGCGCGCCGGCCGATGGGCTCGAGGAATTCGCCCGCTGCCTCGACATGTTCGACGGCAACGATCCCGAGGCGGTGGCCGCGGCCCGACGACGCTGGCGTGCCGCGCGCGATGCCGGTCACGAGCTCGTCTACTGGCAGCAGGACGAAAGGGGCGGCTGGCGGCGGGCGCGCTGATGCGCCGCGTTTGGACTCGCCCCGCCGGGCGGCTATAAGCGCCCCGGCCCGGCCTCCCGCCGTGCGGAAGACGAGCCGGGCGGAACATGTGAGCGAGAGAGAACCGAATGGCTATCGAGCGTACCCTTTCGATCATCAAGCCGGATGCGACCCGCCGCAACCTCACCGGCGCCATCATCGACCGCCTGGAGCGGGCCGGTCTGCGGGTGGTGGCCCAAAAACGCCTGCGGCTCGGCCGCGAGCAGGCCGAGTCCTTCTATGCCGTCCATCGCGAACGCCCCTTCTTCGATTCCCTCTGCAGCTTCATGACCTCCGGGCCGGTGGTGGTACAGGTGCTGGAAGGGGAGAACGCGATCGCCCGCAATCGTGAGGTGATGGGTGCCACCGACCCCGCCCGGGCCGAGCCCGGAACCATCCGCAGAGATTTCGCCGAGAACATCGAGGCCAACTCGGTGCACGGCTCGGACAGCGCCGAGACCGCGGTGCGGGAAATCGCCTTCTTCTTCTCGGAAATCGAGATCGTCGGCTGAAAAGCGGCTCAGGATCCGCCGAGGGCCCGGAAATAGGCCACCAGATCGTCGATGTCCCGCGGCGACAGGATGAAGGCCTGCATCGGCCAGTGCGGTCGGCGCAGGAACTCGCGCAACCGCGCCTCGGTATAGACCTCGGGATTGCGGGCGATCTGCAGGAAGCTCGGGGGTGCGATCCCCTCGACCCGCGGCGGCTCGGCGCCGGGCACCTCGTGACAGCGGGCGCAGCGGTCGGCGACCAGGCCGCGAACCGCGTTCGGATCGCCTGCGGCATGGGCGGGCGGCACGAGAAGCGGCAGCAGAACCGCGGCGTGGAGCAATGCAAAGGGTCTCATGGGCTCGGCCTCCCCCTGCCGTGATGTCGGATGGGTTTCATCTCGGCGTCCCCTGCAGGCTCGGATGCAGGAGCAGTCGCTCGAAGGGATGTTCGTCGGCGACCACCACCCGCTCCTCGACCACCCTCGTCCGTCCCGAGGCCACCAGTTCCAGGGCACGCGGATAGCAGCGATGTTCGATCTCCAGCACCCGCGCACCGAGGGTCTCCACCGTGTCCCCGGGCAGTACCGGCGCCACCCCCTGGACGATGACCGGTCCCTCGTCGATCTCGGGACGCACGAAATGGACCGTGCAGCCGGTCACCGGCAGCCCCGCCTCGAGCACCCGCGCATGGGTTTCGAGGCCGCGAAAGGCGGGCAGCAGCGAGGGATGGATGTTGAGCATGCGGTCGCGCCAGCGCTCGACGAAGGCCCGGGTGAGAACCCGCATGAAACCGGCGAGGCAGACCAGATCCACCGCCGCCTCCCGCAGCGCCTGGTCGAGCGCGGCATCGAAGGCATCGCGGCTCTCGAACTGCCGCGAAGGGATGACCCGGGTGGGAATGCCGGCGCGGGCGGCACGCTCGAGCCCGGCGACCCCCGGCCGGTTGCTGATCACCAGCACGATGCGGGCCGGGTGGATGCCGACCGAGGTGGCATCGATCAGGGCCTGGAGATTGGTCCCGGTGCCGGAGATCAGGACCGCGGTGCGGCGAGGTTCCATGCTTCCTCCGCGGCGATGAGCTCGACCCGGGGTGGGCCGGGTTCGGCGACGATCCGACCGATCCGGTAGACGGTCTCACCGCTCGCTTCGAGCGCGGCCGCGATGTCGTCCGCCGCCTCGGGGGCGGTGATCGCGCACATGCCGATGCCGCAGTTGAAGGTTCGCGCGAGCTCGGTGGCGGTGAGCCCGCCGGCTGCGGCGAGCCAGCCGAACACCGGCGGCAGCGGCCAGCTCGCGGTCTCGATCCTGGCACTGCGATCGGACGGGAGGACGCGCGGCAGATTGTCGAGCAGGCCGCCGCCGGTGATGTGTGCCAGCGCCCGCAATCCGGGATTCTCGGCGATCCGCAGACAGGAGCGGACATAGATGCGGGTCGGCGGCAACAGGACATCGGCCAGGGTGCGCGCGGGTGCGAAAGGGGCGGCATCGGTCGCCCCGAGCCGCTGCTCGGCCAGGATCCGGCGGATCAGGGTGAAGCCGTTGGCATGCGGTCCCGAAGAGGCGAGGCCCAGGATCACGTCACCTTCGGCCACCGGTCGCGGCAGCAGGCGCTCGCGCTCCACCGCCCCCACCGCGAAGCCGGCGAGATCGCACTCGCCCACCGCGTAGAGTCCCGGCATCTCCGCGGTCTCGCCGCCGATCAGGGCGCAGCCGGCCTGCCGGCAGCCCTCGGCGATGCCCTCCACCACCCGTACCGCGCGTCGCAGGTCCAGCCGGCCGGTCGCGTAGTAATCGAGGAAAAAGAGCGGTGCTGCACCCTGCACGACGATGTCGTTGACGCACATCGCCACCAGATCGATGCCCAGGGTCTCCGGCCGGTCGGCCTCCAGCGCCGGCAGGATCTTGGTGCCCACCCCGTCGGTCGAGGCCACCAGCAGCGGGTCGCGCAGCCCGCAGGCGGAAAGATCGAAGATCGCACCGAATCCGCCCAGATCGGGGCGCGCGCCCGGCCTTTCGGTACGGCGTGCGAGGCCCGCGATACGCGCGACCAGATGCTGCCCGGCCTCGATATCGACCCCTGCCCGGGCGTATGCGTCACGCGGATCGGAAGCTTGTGTCACGGGCGTGCTCGTGGCTAGTTGCGAGCGAAGGCCGGCTTACGCCGCCTTCGCGGGGAGATCAAGCTGTCGCAAGTCGTCGGATGTCGCCATGCTGACCGTCACACGCACCATTCTCGGCCTCTTCCTGTGTCTCGCGACCCTGCGCATGGCCGCGGCGGCACCGGACATCTACAGCGTTTCCGGAATCGCCGTGGACACCACCGCCGAATCCGCGGTGGTCGCCCAGCAGCAGGCCCTGGAGACCGCCGAAAGGGAGGGGCTGCGGCAGCTCCTCGAGCGGCTGGTGGTGGATGAGGATCGGGGGCTTCTGCCGGATGTCGAACAGCTCGCCCTCGATCGCTTCGTGCGCAGCTACACGATCGAGGAGGAAAAGCGCTCGGCTACCCGCTACATCGCCAGGGTGACGGTCCGCTACGAGCCGCGCGCGGTGCGGGCGCTGCTCGCCGACGCCGGCGCGGCGGCGGTGATCGCCCCATCGCCGCCCCTGCTGGTGTTGCCCGTACTGCTGCGCGACGGCACCGTCGATCTGTGGAGCGAGGACAATCCCTGGCGTGCGGCCTGGCTGGAGAATGCCGAGCGCAACACCTTCCTGACCATCCGCCTGCCGCTCGGGGATCTCGCCGACATCGTCGCGCTCGGCGATGCCTCGCCCGAGGCCGATGCCGAGGGGCTCGCGAAGCTGGCCCGACGCTATGGCACTCGCGATGTGGTCGTCGCCCGGGCCGCCCCGCCAGCGGCGTCGCCGGCCGGCGCGGGCGAACCGCGGGAACCCCGCCTCGCCTTGGCTCTGGTGCCCGCCGGGGGCTGGTTCACCGAACCCGCCGAGGAAATGGTGGCATTGTCCCCGGGCGAGGAGGAGACGCGCATCTGGGAACGCGGCGTGGCCCGTGCCAAGGCCCTGCTCGAGCGGGCCTGGAAGCGGGACAATGCGGTGCGTCTGGGCTCCCAG
>JALSRW010000572.1 GCA_026984595.1 Alphaproteobacteria bacterium | reverse complement strand
GGCAGCGATGTGAAGGGCCTTGATCCAGAGATAGAGATTTTCCACGATTCGCCGCTTCGCGACCCGACAGCCTCTCGGCCTGCACGGGACGGATGTCCGATCAGGGCGTGATGGCCGCGCGCAATCTGGTCCGCCTCGTCCGGGTCGCGCGGGCAGGTGGATCACGTCACCCTAATTGGATCATCTCCCCGGCGAATGCAAGTGGCTCAGAAGCGCCTCCACATGCTTTATCGGCGTCTGCGGCAGAATGCCGTGGCCGAGATTGAAGATCCGCGGCCGCTGCCGCCAGGTCTCCTCGATATGCGCCACCGCCGCCGCCAGCGGCGGGCCCCCGACCAGCAGGGTGACGGGATCGAGATTGCCCTGGAGGGTGACCGCCGATGGACCCAGCACCGCCTCGGCCCAGCCACAGGGCACCGTGGTGTCGAGGCCGATGCCCGCCGGCCGCACCCTCTCCACGAACGCCGGATAGAGCGGGCCGATGCCGCGGGGAAAGCCGATCAGCGGCACCGCTGCGGCATGCTCGCGCAGCCGCTCGGCGATGCGACGCGCCGGTTCGATCACCCAGCGTCGCACCTGCGCCTCGGGCAGCACCCCGGCCCAGCTGTCGAAGAGCTGCACCACTTCGGCACCATGCGCGATCTGGGACAGCAGATATTCGCCGACGCTCTCGGTCAGCAGATCGATCAGACGGCCGAAGAAGTCGGGCTCGCCCAGTGCCACGCGGCGCGCCGTCGACCAATCCTTGGAGCCGCCTCCCTCGAGCATGTAGCAGGCGAGCGTCCAGGGCGCGCCGGAAAAGCCGATCAGGGCGACCTCGGGCGGCAGCTCGCGGGCGAGGATGGCGACCGTCTCGTAGACCGGCCGCAGCCGCTCCTGCAGCTCCCCGGGGCGCAGCTTCGCCAGATCCTCCGGGCGCCGCAGCGGTTCGAGCTTCGGCCCCTCGCCTTCGAGGAAGCGGACATCCATGCCGAGCGCATGCGGCACCACCAGAATGTCGGAAAAGAGGATCGCCGCATCGAGGGCGAAACGCCGGATCGGCTGCAGGGTCACCTCGACCGCGAGCTCGGGGGTGTAGCAGAGTTCGAGAAAGCCCGAGACCCTCGCCCGCACCCGGCGATACTCGGGCAGATACCGTCCCGCCTGCCGCATCAGCCATACCGGAGGCGGCGTCAGGACCGTTCCCGCGAGCGCTTGGAGGATCGGTTTGGTGGCCGGTTCGGAGCCGTTTTCCAATCCCTACATCCCTTCTCAACCTTTCTGAATCCCGAAGGAAGATGTAGCAGAGGAAAGGGGAATTGTGGGGATTACGTTTCATCCCCTGTTTCCTGCACAGACGGAGGGGAGATGGGGACGACGATCCCGGAAGGTGGAAAAGGATCTTGAAATCCCTGGAGGATCGGGCGACTTTCGAGGCTGTGTCGGGGCTGGGGAAAACGTGGACGGATGCGTCCACGGGAGCCGCCTGCGAAGCCATCCACCGGTGGCGGACAACAGCGGTGGGTCGGGACAAGACGGGTGTGGAGGGCGGAGGAATGTGGCGGATGACGGGCCCCCGCGATTCATCCAGAGCCGTTCCCCGGTTTTGCACAGCTCGAGAGTACGGACGGTGCGGCTCCATCTTCACCTGATCTCGGACTCGACCGGGGAAACGGTCACCACGGTGGCCCGCGCCGCCGTGTCCCAGTTCGACGATGTGGTGCCGGTGGAGCATGTCTGGTTCTTCGTACGCACCACCGGACAGCTCGAACGCATCCTGCGCATCGTCGAGGCCCTTCCGGGGCTGGTGATCTACACCCTGGTTTCCCCCGAACTCCGCCATCAGCTCCAGGAATATTGCCGGCAGCGCGGCATCCCCTGCGTGGCGGTACTGGATTCGGTGATGCAGACCCTGACCATGCTGGTGGGCACCGCCGGCCGACCCAAAGTCGGCCGCCAGCACATGATGGACGACAGCTACTTCTCGCGGATCGAGGCCATGGACTTCGCCATGCGCCATGACGACGGCCAGTTCAGCGAGGAGCTGCAGCAGGCCGATGTGGTGCTGGTGGGCGTCTCGCGCACCTCCAAGACCCCGACCTGCGTCTATCTCGCCAATCGCGGCGTCAAGGCGGCCAACGTTCCGCTGGTGCCCGATCTTCCCCAGCTCCCGACGCTGGAGAAGCTGACCCATCCCCTGGTGGTGGGGTTGACGATCAAGCCCGAGGCGCTGGCGGAGATCCGCCGCAGCCGCCAGCGCATCATGGGGCTCGACGAGACCGACTCCGGCCGCTACGGCCGGGATTACGTGGATGTGGAGAAGATCCGCAGGGAGATCGTCTACGCACGGCGCCTGTTCGCCCGCCAGGGCTGGCCGGAGATCGATGTCACCCGGAGATCGGTGGAGGAGACGGCGGCGGCCATCTACCAGATGCTCCAGGCCCGCCGCCAGCCGGAGCTGCACGCGTTCGGCGCCGCCGTGCCCGGCCCCGGCCTCACCGAGGAGGAGAGCTGAGGCGATGCCGCAGCGATGAGATCCCGGGTCACCTCGCGGGTCACCCAGCGCCGGCGCCGGCGCCGCCTGTTGCTGGCTCTGCTCGGGATCCTCTCCGGCCTCGCGCTGCTCCTCCTGATGATCATGATGGCCTATCAGACCGGGCTTTCGGAAAGTGCCGCCGAGCGTGCCCGGCTGCGCGCCGACCTGCAGCGCCTCAAGGAGGTCGATCGCATCCTCAACGAGAAGCTGGCGGTTTCCCAGGAACGTCTCGAAGGGCTGGCCAAGACCTATGCCGAGCTTCGTGCGGCCTATGCCGAGAAGACCGTGGAGGGGGAAGTCGCGGCTCTCCTCGAACTCCTGAAGAGCAAGCTCGAGGAGGGAATTTCGGCCGAGCGGCTGGCCTTCCTCCTGCGCAATGCGACGCCGGAGGCGGACTGCGGGCGTGCGGTCGAGACCGCGCGGCTGTTCGTCGAGGTACCGCTGGCGCGCGGCCGGCCCACCAATGCCAGCCTCGCCGAGGGTCGGATCGCGATCCGCATCGAGGGGCAGGCCGCGCGGGACGAGGGCGGCCGCCCCGAAGCCTGGTTCGATCCCGGGGCACCGGTGCGGGCCACCCTGACCCTGATCGACGGCCGCACACAGCGGATCGAAGGAGTCCTGCCGATCACCCACCGGCTGCTGCTCGACGATCGGGAATACCGGATCGCCCTGCAGCCGGCGCAGCGCCGCGGCTTCGTGGAGGTGGCGCTGCAGCGTTGCGAGCCGCCGGCGGCGGCGCCCGAGGAAGCCGGCCGACCGTGACGACTCAGGCCCGTTCCAGCATCGCCGCGATCCGGGTGTTGCATTCGGCGGCCTTTTCCATATGGGCGAGATGGCCGCAGGCCTCGAAGACGGTCACCGGGACATCCTCGGGCAGGCCCTCGGCCTGCCGCACCGGGAGGATGCGATCCTCCCTCCCCCACAGGATCTGCACCGGAACGGCCAGTTCTCCGAGCCGGGAGCGCAGCTCGATCCGCTGGCGGCCCTCCGCGAAGCAGCTTTCGCGGATGCGGGAGAGCGCTTCGACGACCCCGTCCAGACGCTTGTAGCGCAGCACCTCCTCGACCATCTCGCGGCTGATCGTGGCCGGATCGTGGACCAGCATCTCCAGAACCGGACGGAGCTTCTTCACCCGCTTCTCCTGCAGGAACCCCTCGAGATAGGCGCTCGCGATCTCCTCGCCGAAGCCCGCCGGCGCCACCAGGGTGAGACCGGCCGCCTTGCCCGGCCGCTCGAGGGCGAGCTCGAGAGCCACCGCCCCGCCGAGGCTGTGGCCGACCAGATGGGCGCGGGGAATCTCCATGGCTTCCAGGAAGTCCGCCACCGCCTCGGCGAGCTCGGCGAGGCTGCCGGTGGCCACCGACTTGTCGGAGCCGCCGTGTCCCGGAAGGTCGAGGGCGATGGTGCGCCGGGTCTCGGACAAGGCTTCCTGGTTCAGGGTCCAGCTCGAGAGATCGCCGCCGAAACCGTGGATGAAGACGACCGGCGGACCCGCCCCCTCGCCCACTTCGAGATAACGGATGCGCCGGCCTCCGGCCTCGACGGTACGCGGTTCGGGCGCCGCTTGCGCGGCACCCGCGGCCAGCGCTTCGGCGAAACGTTCCTGGAAGGCGGCCACGAAGCGGTCGATCGCCTCCTCTTCCACCGTCGCCGGGGCGAGCACGGCGAGGAGTGCGCCCACCGGCAGGGTCTGGCCCTCCTCGGCCACCCGCCGGCGCAGCACACCCGCCGCCGGGCTCTCGAAGACATTGGCGATCTTGGAGGTCTCGATCTCCGCGATCTCCTGGCCCTTGTCGATGGTGGCCCCCTCCTCGACCAGCCATTCGGCGAGCATGCCTTCCTGCATCGCCAGGCCCCATTTGGGCATGACGATCGGCTGGATCTCCCCGCTCATCGGCGGCCGTGTCCGTGGACCTGGCGCACCGCCTCGACGATCCGGTCGACCCCCGGGATGTACATGTCCTCGAGCGCCGGCGAGAAGGGCACCGGAGCATGGGGAGCTGTCACCATCCGTACCGGGGCCTCGAGACTGTCGAAGATCTCCTGGCCGATCAGCGCGGCGATGTCGGTGGCCATGCTGCAGCGCGGATGGGCCTCGTCCACCACCACCGCGCGGCCGGTCTCCTCGACGGTCTCGAGGATGGTGTCGCGATCGAGCGGCGAAGTGGTCCGCGGATCGACCACCGTGCAGGAAATCCCCTCCGCCGCGAGGCGATCGGCGGCGGCATTGGCGAAATTGACCATCCGCCCGAGGGCGATGATGGTCACATCCTCCCCCTCGCGGGTGACGTTGGCCTCGCCGAAGGCGATCGCATAGGGCTCGTCGGGAACCTCCGCCTCGTCGTCGTACATCGCCTTGTGCTCGAAGAAGATCACCGGATCGTCGTCGCGGATGGCCTGGGTCAGCAGCCCCTTGGCCTCGTAGGCGTTGGAGGGAACGGCCACCTTGAGCCCGGGGATGTGGGTGAAGAGGTTGTAGAGACACTGGCTGTGCTGGGAGGCGGCCCGGAATCCGGCGCCGTACATGGTACGGATCACCAGCGGGGTGGTGGCCTTGCCCCCGAACATGTAGCGGAACTTGGCCGCCTGGTTGAAGATCTGGTCGAAGCAGACGCCCATGAAATCGACGAACATCAGTTCCGCCACCGGCCGGAGACCGGTGGTGGCGGCACCCACGGCGGCACCGACGAAGGCGCTTTCCGAGATCGGCGTGTCCAGCACCCGCTCGCGGCCGAACAGCGGCATCAGCCCCTTGGTGACGCCGAGCGGCCCGCCCCAGGCATCGTCTTCGCCCGGGGCACCCATGCCCCCGGCCACATCCTCGCCCATCACGATGACCGTGGGATCGCGTTCCATCTCCTGGCGCAGGGCCTCGTTGATGGCCTGGCGAAAGCTCTTCTTGGGCATGACGGCCTCCCCTCAGTAGGACGCGTAGACATCGGTGGTCAGATCGGCTTCGCCCGGATAGGCGGCGCCCTTGGCGTCGCGCACGCAGGCGGCGATCTGCTCCCGTGCCTGGCGGTCGATGGCGTCCAGATCCTCCGGTTCGAGAAGGCCGGCCTCGCCGACCCGGCGGCGGAACAGCAGCAGCGGATCCTTCTCCGCCTTGATCCGCTCCACCTCGTCGGCTGCCCGGTAGGTGCAGGCGTCCCCCTCGAAATGCCCGTAATAGCGGGACAGGCGGACATGCAGGAGGCTCGGCCCCTGGCCGGCCCGGGCCCGCTCCACCGCCTCCCGGGCGGCCTCCCAGACGGCGAAGAAGTCGAACCCGTCCACTTCGGTGCCGGGCATGCCGAAACCGGCGGCGCGTCCGGTCTGGCTGCCGCCCACCGACCAGGAGCTGGCGGTGGACTCGGCGTAGCCGTTGTCCTCGATGACGAAGATGGCCGGCAGGTTCCAGACCTTGGCGAGATTGTAGCTCTCGAGCGTCGTCCCCTGGTTGGAGCCGCCGTCGCCGACGAAGGCCACCGCCACCCCGCCGGTGCCCAGGGTCTTGGCGGCAAGCGCCGCGCCACAGATGAGCGGCGGCCCGCCGCCGACGATGCCGTTGGCGCCCATCATCCCCTTTTCGAGATCGGCGATGTGCATGGAGCCGCCCTTCCCGGCGCAGAGGCCCTCGCGCTTGCCGAAGATCTCCAGCATCATCGCCCGGGTATCGCAGCCCTTGGCGATGCAGTGCCCGTGGCCGCGATGGGTCGAGGCGATGCGGTCGCGATCGTCGAGATGCATGCACATCCCCACCGCCGAGGCTTCCTCGCCCGCATAGAGATGCACGAAGCCCGGTATGTTGCCGGCCGCGAACTCCTCGTGGACGGCATCCTCGAATTCCCGGATGAGGCGCATCCGGCGATAGGCTTCGAGCAGATCCTCACGACTGAGCTGCATCACGACCTCCCCTGATCCTCGTGGCAAGCTGTTGTTCTGACGATGACGTCTGCCGTTTCGGGCAGGGTGATCAGCACAACCAATGCTGTCAAGCGGCTTGAAGCGGCGGCGGTTCCCCGCCTTCGGCGCTTTACAGTGGCGGCCGCTCTCGACATGTTGCAGACAACTGCGTCCCGTTCCGCGCCACCGGCGCCGGTGGCGGTGACAAAGGGGATCCGGCATGCGGACAGCCTGTTTCCTTCTCGCCATCGGCCTGTTCCTGATCGTCGCGCCGGTCCGCGCCGGCGAGGCCGACGTCGTCGCCGCGAAGGCTCGCCGGAGCGGCGACGGAAGCTGGCGGTTCGACGTCACCGTGCGCCATGCCGATACCGGCTGGGAGCATTACGCCGACAAATGGGAAGTGCTGGCTCCCGACGGCACGCTTTTGGGCGAGCGCGTGCTCTTGCATCCCCATGTGGAAGAGCAGCCCTTCACCCGTTCCCTTGCCGGTGTCGCCATCCCGCCGGACGTGACCCGCGTCCGCATCCGCGCCCATGACAGCCTGCACGCCTATGGCGGGCGGGAGCTGACCCTCGAGCTGCGCTGACGGTCGGGGAGCCGCCGCGGGGAGAGCCGCCATGTCCGAGCTGCCGATCATCGACACCCATGTCCATTTCTGGGATCCGCGACGGGTTCCCCTGCCCTGGCTCGCGGAACTGCCACGGCTGCACCGGCCGTTCCTGCCCGAGGATTTCGCCGCCGCCGTCGGCGATCTGCCGGTGGAAGCGATGGTCTTCCTCGAATGCGACGTGGCTCCCGGACGCCATCTCGACGAGCTCGCCTTCGTCCGCGAACTGGCCGCCGGCGAGCCGCGCCTCGCGGCCTTCGTTCCCCATGTGCCGCTGGAGCGGGGCGCGGCGGTGGAGGAGGATCTGGCGCGTCTGGCGGCCGAACCGCGGGTCAGGGGAGTGCGCCGGTTGCTGCAACAGGAGCCGGATCCGGCCTTCTGCCTGCGGCCCGCGTTCCTCGAGGGCCTGCGGCTGCTGCCGCGATACGGGCTGCATTTCGAGATCACCGTCTACCACCACCAGATGGAAAGCGTGGTGGCGCTGGTGGAGCGCTGCCCGGAGGTGCGTTTCGTGCTCGATCACTGCGGCAAGCCGGGGATCGCGGCCGGGCTGTTCGAGCCCTGGGCGGGCCGGATCCGGCGTCTGGCCGCCCTGCCCAACATCCATTGCAAACT
>JALSRW010000571.1 GCA_026984595.1 Alphaproteobacteria bacterium | reverse complement strand
CGGCTCGTCTTCCTGCGGGCCGGGCTCGTAGCTGCTGTACATGTAGGGCGTGCGCGCCTCGAACTCGGCGGCGCAGGTGTCCACCCGCTTAAACACCGGATGCACCCCGAGATGCCGGCGCAGGGCGCGTACCTCGCGCTCGTCGATGCCGGCGAGGCGGGCCAGACGGGCATCGGAGAAGCCGTCGCTCTTGAGGGCCAGCAGGGCCTGCGCGCTGCGCGGCAGGCCGTCTTCGCGGATCCTCTCCTCGATGGCCACCAGCTCGCGGATCTCTTCGAGGAACCAGGGGTCGAAGCGGCAGGCGCGGTGTACCTCCCCGACGCCGAGACCGAGACGGAAGGCCTGGGCGACCACCCGCAGCCGATCCGGCGTGGGGCGGGCGAGCGCGGCCAGCACCGCCTCCCGGTCGGTGGCCGCTCCGCCGTTACCGGAAATCGCGATCTCGTCGAGCCCGGTCAGCCCGGTTTCCAGGGAGCGCAGCGCCTTCTGCAGTGCTTCCCTGAAGGTGCGGCCGATGGCCATCGCCTCGCCCACCGATTTCATGGAGGTGGTGAGGATCGGCTCGGTCTCGGGGAATTTCTCGAAGGCGAAGCGCGGCGCCTTGACCACCACATAGTCGATGGTCGGCTCGAAGGAGGCCGGGGTCACCCCGGTGATGTCGTTCTGGATCTCGTCGAGGGTGTAGCCGACGGCGAGACGGGCGGCGACCTTGGCGATGGGAAAGCCGGTCGCCTTGGAGGCCAGCGCCGAAGAGCGCGACACCCGGGGGTTCATCTCGATGATGACCATGCGCCCGGTTTCGGGATCGAGCGCGAACTGGACGTTGGAGCCGCCGGTATCGACGCCGATCTCGCGCAGCACGGCGATCGCCGCGTCGCGCATGCGCTGATATTCCTTGTCGGTCAGGGTCAGGGCCGGGGCGACGGTGATCGAATCGCCGGTGTGGACGCCCATCGGGTCGAGATTCTCGATCGAGCAGACGATGATGCAGTTGTCCGCATGGTCGCGGACCACCTCCATCTCGTATTCCTTCCAGCCGAGTACCGATTCCTCGACCAGGATCTCACCGATGGGCGAGGCCTCGAGCCCGGCCGCCACCAGTTTCTCGAATTCCTCGCGGTTGTAGGCGATACCGCCGCCGGTGCCGCCCAGGGTATAGGAGGGGCGAATGATCGCCGGCAGGCCGATCCGCCGCAGCCCGGCGCGGGCCTCCTCGGTACCGCGGGCGACGATGCTGCGTGGCATGTCGAGGCCGATACGGGCCATCGCCTCGCGGAACTTCTCGCGATCCTCGGCCTTCTCGATGGCCTCCAGGGAGGCGCCGATCAGCCGGCAGCCATGCCGTTCCAGGACGCCGCTTCTGGCCAGTTCGCGGGCGACGTTGAGCGCGGTCTGACCGCCCATCGTCGGCAGCAGCGCATCGGGGCGCTCGCGGGCGATGATCTTGGCCACCATCTCGGCGGTGACGGGCTCGATGTAGGTGGCGTCGGCCACCTCCGGATCGGTCATGATGGTCGCCGGGTTGGAATTGACCAAAAGGACCCGGTAGCCTTCGGCCTTCAGGGCCTTGCAGGCCTGGGTGCCGGAGTAGTCGAACTCGCAGGCCTGGCCGATGACGATCGGCCCGGCGCCGATCACCAGGATGGAACGGATGTCGGTGCGTCTGGGCATCGCTGTCAGGCCGCGGTCTGGCGGACGGTGTCGAGAAAACGCCGGAACAGGTAATGGCTGTCCATCGGTCCGGGCGAGGCTTCCGGATGGTACTGGACCGAGAACACCGGACGGTCGCGCAGGCGCAGCCCCTGGATGGTGCCGTCGAAGAGCGATCGGTGGGTGATCTCGATATCCGCCGGCAAATTTTCGTCGGCCACCGCGAAACCGTGGTTCTGGCTGGTGATCTCGACCTTGCCGGTGGTCAGGTCCTTGACCGGGTGATTGGCGCCGTGATGCCCGAAGGGCATCTTGGTGGTGCGGGCACCGAGGGCGATGCCCAGCATCTGATGCCCGAGGCAGATGCCGAACAGCGGCACCCCCTTGTTCAGCAGCTCGCGGATCACCGGCACCGCGTACTCGCCGGTGGCCGCCGGATCGCCCGGACCGTTGGACAGGACCACCCCGTCCGGGGCCAATGCCAGCACCTCTTCGGCGGTGCTGGTGCCCGGCACCACGGTGACGCGAAAGCCGGTGGACACGAGCGAGCGCAGGATGTTGCGTTTGACCCCGTAGTCGAGCACCACCGCATGCGGCCCCGCGGGGTCCGGTTCGGGGTAGCCATCGGGCCACCGCCAGCGGCCCTGGCGCCACTGGTAGCGCTGCCGGCAGCTCACCTCGCGTGCCAGGTCCATGCCCACCAGGCCGGGCCAGGCGGCCGCCTCGCGGGCCAGCGCCTCGATGTCCGGCTCGCCTCCGGCGGCATATTCGATGGCCGCGTTCTGGGCGCCGCGGTCGCGCAGGATGCGGGTCAGGCGACGGGTGTCGATGCCGGTGACCGCGGTCACCTCCTGGCGCAGCAGCCACTCCTCGAGGGTGGTGCGGGCACGCCAGTTGGAGGGCGCCGGCAGGGGAGCCCGCGTGACCATGCCCCGTGCCACCGGCGCCGCCGCCTCGATGTCCTCGTCGTTGGTGCCGACGATGCCGATATGGGGAAAGGTGAACGTGATGATCTGGCCGGCATAGGAAGGATCGGTGAGGATTTCCTGATATCCGGTCATCGCCGTATGGAAGACCAGTTCCCCCACCCGGCGACCGATCGCGCCGGCGCCGAAGCCGCGAAACACCGTGCCGTCCTGCAACACCAGCGCAGCGTCGGGACGGCGCTTTCCGGATTGAGACATGACGGGACGTTTCCGATGGGGCGGGATACGCGCCACGGCAGACGCCGGCCTGCCGTCGATCGGCGGGCTTTTACCATGCCGTCTTCGGGCGTCAAGCGCGGCGCCTGCAGATGCCTCTTGCACAGCGCCGCCTGAACGACGATCTTGTGCGCCGATCGGCCGTCCGGGTGCGGATGGCCGGACATGGATCTTCATCAGCTCGAGGTGTGCCGTGCTGCGGGAACGTTTGCAGGCGGCTTTGAAAGAGGCCAGCGAGAAGGGGGACGGCCGCGCCGCGGCGACCCTGAGGCTGGTATTGGCGGCGCTCGACGAGCGTGACCGCAGCGCCCGCGAGGCGGGTGGGCGCGAAGAGGTCGACGACGCGGCCATCGTCGCCATGCTGCGCAAGATGATCGAGCAACGCAGGGACGAGATCGCACGCTGCGAGGCCTGTGCGCGGGTCGAGGAAGCCGAGCGGGAGGCCGAGGAAATCGCGGTCCTCGAACGCTTCCTGCCGCCGCAGATGAGCGAGGAGGAAATCGCGCGTGCGGTGGACGCCGCGATCGAGGAGCTCGAGGCCCGTTCGCTCAAGGATACCGGGCGGGTGATCGCCGCTCTCAAATCGCGCTTCAACGGCCATATGGATCTCGGCCGTGCCAAGCGCATGGTGTGCGAGCGGCTCGATGGCGGCTGCCGGCAGGCGTCTGCCGGTCGAACCTAGGCGGGTGCGGCTCCGGGGCCGGACGGAGAGGCGGAGTGGTCCAGAAGGGCGACGGTTCGCTCGAGGCCTTCAAGGCCCGTCTGCCGCTCGGTGAGATCGTCGCCCGTCACGTCCGGCTCACCCGCCGGGGCCGGGAACTGGTCGGGCTCTGCCCGTTCCACGAGGAGAAGACCCCCTCCTTCACCGTGGTCGAGGACAAGGGCTTCTACCACTGCTTCGGCTGCGGAGCACACGGAACCGCCGTCGACTTCGTCATGAACCTCGAAGGCGTCGGCTTTTCCGAAGCGATCTCGCGGCTGGCGGAGATGACCGGTATTCCGCCTCCCGAACGCAGTGCCCGCGCCGAGCCGTCGCCCGATCCCGGTCTGCTCGAGGCCCATGCGGCGGCGCTGCGCTTTTTCCGCCGCTGCCTCGAAGGCACCGAGGGAACCGGGGCGCGCGCCTATCTCGAAAAGCGCGGCATCCGGCCCGAGACCGTGCGGTTGTTCGAGCTGGGCTACGCCCCGCAGGGTCGGGACGCGCTCAAGCGGGCGCTGATCGCGCGCGGATTCAGCGAGGAGCTGCTGCTCGAGGCGGGGCTCCTCGCCCGCCGCGAGGAGAGCGGCGAGAGCTTCGATCGGTTCCGCCATCGCCTGATCTTTCCCATCCAGGATGCGCGCGGACGGGTCGTGGGCTTCGGCGGACGGGCGCTGGGCGAGGCACGCGCCAAGTACCTCAACAGCCCGGAAACCCCCCTCTTCCACAAGGGGCGGCTGCTGTTCAATCTTCATCGCGCCGCCCCGGTCGCCCGCCGCCAGGGCGAGCTGTTCGTGGTCGAGGGCTATACCGACGTGCTGGCCCTGGCCCAGCTCGGCGCGTTGCAGGCGGTGGCGCCGCTGGGCACCGCACTCACCCCGGATCAGCTCCGGTTGCTGTGGCGGGTGGCCGACGAGCCGGTTCTCTGCTTCGACGGGGACGCGGCCGGCAGGCGGGCGGCCTGGCGGGCGGCGTTGCGCGCCCTGCCGCTGCTGTCGCCGGGCAAGTCGCTGCAGTTCGCGCTTCTGCCGGCGGGCGAGGACCCGGACAGCCTGGCCCGCGCAAGGGGGGCGGCGGCGCTGGATACGCTGCGCCAGGGGCTGTTGCCGCTGGTGGATCTGCTGTGGCGCAGCGAGCTCGAGGCCGGTCCGCCCACCACCCCCGAGCGCCGTGCCGCTTTGGGGCGGCGCATCCGCGGTCTCCTGCGCGAGATCGCCGATCCCGAGGTGCGCAATCTCTATGCCGAGGAGTGGTACGCACGCCTGCGGGCCCTGAACCCGTCCCGCGGCGAGCGTCGCGCGGGCAGGCCGGTGGCGGCCGGTCGGGTTCTCGACCGGCAGCGTCTCGAAACGGAGATGCGGGCCTTCGAGCGCGAACTCCAGATCCGTCTCCTGCTGCCGGTGCTGGAGACGCCGGCGCTGCTGGTGGAGCAGGAGGAGGCTTTCGCCGCCATCGAGCTGTCCGATGCCGACTGCGAGCGGCTGCGGCAGGAAATCCTTTGCTGGTATGCCGATGCCCGCTCTCTTGACGCCGCCGATCTGCGGAACCACTTGTCTGGGCACGGCTTCGACGGACTGATCGAGGAGATGGTCGCCGGCGACCCGCGTCCGAGGATCGCCGCTTCGGCGGATGAGGATCTGCTGGCGGACTGGCGGGCGGTATTGGCGCGCCTCGTACGACTCGCCGCGCAACGGCGTGAGGCCAGGATGATCGACGAGACCTTGCGCAGTCGGGAGGCGGAACAGATGAGCGCCCGGCTGGCCGGTCTCGATCGTTTGCTGAATCCCACACCGGAGGATGACCCGAATCGGGGCGAGGGGAATCCGCCGCCACCGCGAAGATAGACTTCCCGGTGGGCGGAGGATGCCCGTGCCATGGATGGTTGTATCGTTCCGACCGCTGCGCACCGTGGTCGGACGCGATCGAGGAGGATGACTGCATGGCCAAGACGAAGCAGGCCCGGTCCACTGCATCGGCGGCGAGCAAGCGCAAGGTGAAGGCCGAAGCCGAGGAGGATGTCGTGCGTCTGCTGGGTGCGGCCCCTGCCCTGAAGCGGATCCTGGTCCGGGCCAAGGAGCAGGGATCGATCGGCTATGACGAGCTCAATGCGGCGCTGCCGGCCGACGTATCGGCGGAGCAGATGGACGAGCTGATCATCGGTCTCGAAGCCAGGGGCATCACCGTCGTGCGGGCCGAAGGCAGCGAGGCGTCGCCGACCACCGAGCCGTCGTCGGCCCAGCCTTCCGCTGCCGCCGGCGAAGCCGGCGAGGAGGAGGCCGAGGGCGAGACCGGGCGGGCCATCGAGGAAGAGGATCTGGGGCGGACCGACGATCCCGTGCGGATGTATCTGCGCGAGATGGGTACCATCGAGCTGCTCTCGCGCGAGGGCGAGATCGAGATCGCCAAGCGCATCGAAGCCGGTCGCAACATGGTGCTGGAGGCGCTGTGCGAGAGCCCGCTGACGATGCGGGCGGTGATCGGCTGGCGCGATGCCATCCGCGATGGGCGGGTACTGCTGCGGGACATCGTCGATCTCGACGCGACCTACGATGCCGGCCCCGGCGCCGAGGCCGCCAAGCCCGATAGCGCGGGCGAGGAAGGCGGCGAGAGCGAGAGCGACGATTTCGACGAAGATACCATGTCGCTGTCGGCGCTCGAGGCGCGGCTGCGGGACGGGGTGCTGGAGACCTTCGATCGTATCGCCGAATCCTACGAGGTGCTCCGGGACCTGCAGGAAGAGCGACTGGCGCTGATCCAGAACAACCTCGAAGTCCCGGCCGAACTCGAAGAGCGCTACCAGAAGGCCAAGCAGACGGTGGTCGAGCTGATGGCCGGGGTGCAGCTCAACCAGAACCGGGTGGAGGCGCTGGTCGAGCAGCTCTTCGACATGAACAAGCTGCTGCAGAATCTCGAGGGACGCCTGTTCCGGCTGGCCCAGAGCTGTCGCATCTCCCGCGAAAGCTTTCTGCGCAACTATCTCGGCCAGGAGCTCGATCCCTGTTGGATCGAGCGGGTGGCCACGCTCGAGGAACGCGGCTGGAGCGAATTCGTCGAACGCCATCGCGACGAGATCGAGGATCTCCGTCAGGAGATCGCCGCCATCGCCGAGGAGACGGGCCTGCGGATCAGCGAGTTCCGGCGCATCGTCCAGACCGTGCAGAAGGGTGAACGCGAGGCCGGGCGGGCCAAGAAGGAGATGGTCGAAGCCAATCTCCGCCTGGTGATCTCCATCGCCAAGAAATACACCAATCGCGGCCTGCAGTTCCTCGACCTCATCCAGGAAGGCAATATCGGCCTGATGAAGGCCGTGGACAAATTCGAGTATCGCCGCGGCTACAAGTTCTCGACCTATGCCACCTGGTGGATCCGCCAGGCGATCACCCGCTCGATCGCCGACCAGGCACGCACCATCCGCATTCCGGTGCACATGATCGAGACCATCAACAAGCTGGTCCGCGCCTCCCGGCAGATCCTGCACGAGTGCGGGCGCGAGCCGACGCCCGAGGAGCTGGCGCGCAAGCTCAACATGCCGCTCGACAAGGTGCGCAAGGTGCTGAAGATCGCCAAGGAGCCGATCTCCCTGGAAACGCCGATCGGCGACGAGGAGGATTCGCATCTCGGCGATTTCATCGAGGACAAGAACGCGGTGCAGCCGCTGGAGGCGGCCACGCTGTCCAACCTGCGGGAAGCCACCACCCGGGTGCTGGCCACCCTGACGCCGCGCGAGGAACGGGTACTGCGGATGCGCTTCGGCATCGGCATGAACACCGACCATACCCTCGAGGAGGTGGGGCAGCAGTTCAGCGTGACCCGCGAGCGGATCCGTCAGATCGAGGCCAAGGCGCTCCGCAAGCTCAAGCACCCCTCGCGCTCGCGCAAGCTCAGGAGCTTTCTCGACACCTGAGGCGGCGGCGCGTCGCAGCGGTCGTCGGTGCGGCCGCTCTTGAGACCTCTCCGGCGGCGACCTATAGCATCCGCGGGCCCGTAGCTCAGCGGTTAGAGCCGGCCGCTCATAACGGTCTGGTCGCAGGTTCGAATCCTGCCGGGCCCACCAATCCGGCTGCGGCCATCGCTCAGGCGACGAATTC
>JALSRW010000570.1 GCA_026984595.1 Alphaproteobacteria bacterium | reverse complement strand
GGCGGCTCGCGGGTCGTCGCGAACCGCCCGTCGCCGCATCCGGCAGCGAGAGGATCGGATCATGAGCGCCAAGCCCCTGCGCACCAAGCTGGTGGAATTCTGTGGCCACCAGCCGCTCCTCCGCCCCTTCTGGCGGATGACGCGCGACCTTCTGGTGGTCGAGCGCTCGCCCTTCGTCAACATCTACCATTGCTGTACCCAGAAGACCGCCAGCCAGTGGTTCCGGGCGGTGTTCAGCGATCCCGTGATGATCCGGCATACCGGCCTCGATCCCGAGCCCTATGTCGCGCTGGGGCTGCGCCAGGCCAGGATCGAGGAGCCTCTGCCGCCCCGTACCGTGGGGGTGCACCTCTATATCGATCACCCGACCTACGCGGCCCTGCCCAAGGCCGAGCCCTATCGCAGCTTCTATGTGCTGCGCGATCCCCGCGATCTCGTGGTCTCTTGGTACTTTTCGGCGCGCTTCTCGCACGCCCGCAACCCCACGGTGCTGGAGATGCGGGCCGCACTCGAAAAGCTCGACGAGAAGGAGGGGCTCAAATACATCATCGACAAGATCGCCGAGTTCGGTACCTTCGAGGCCCAGCTCTCCTGGGTGGAGGCGCCTCCCGACCCGCATGTGCGGATCTTCCGCTACGAGGATCTGGCGGCGGACAACGCCGCCTTCCTCGCGCGGCTGCTCGACTGGCTGGAGATCCATCTGCGCCCGGACGAGTTCGAGGGGCTGGCACGACGCAACAGTTTCGAACGGCTCAGTCACGGCCGCAAGCAGGGCGAGGAGGCGACCAGGTCCCATTACCGCAAAGGCGTCGCCGGCGACTGGAAGAATCATTTCGATGCCGAGATCGCGGCCCATTTCCGGGCGGTGACCGGCGATCTCGTGGAGCGCCTCGGCTATGCCGAGGAGGCACCGCGGACGGTTGCGGCGGGATCGTAGCGGCCGCCTTCAGGCGACGCGGTCGCCCTTCTCCAGCTTGGCTGCACGATTGTCGACTCCCGGCAGCATTCTGCCCGGATCCCGGGTGACCACCAGGTCGATCACCGTCGGTCGCCCCTTCCCTCGGAGACCGCGCAAAAGGGCCGGCGCGATCTCTTCCGGGGCCTCGACCCGGATCCCCGTGCAGCCCATCGCCTCGGCGATCCGGGCATAGTGCATCGGCGCCAGCTCGCTCGACTGGTAGGCGCCCTCGCCGTACATCAGATGCTGCAGGGCCTTCACATAGCCCGAGGCGGCGTTGTTGACGATCACCAGGGTGAAGGCGAGGCCGAGACGCAGCGCCGTCTCCAGCTCGCCCATCGCCATGTTGAAGCCGCCGTCCCCGGTCAGCGACACCACCGGCCTGCCGGGTGCGGCGAGGCTGGCGCCGATGGCGCCGGGCAGGCCGTATCCGATCGAGGCGAAGCCGCGATCGGGGACGAAGCCCCGTCCCGCCCGGCGGGTGTCGAACAGCAGCCCGGCCCAATGGGCAGCGAAACCACCGTCGGCGATCAGCAGCGCCTCCTCGGGAAGATGGCGGTTGAGCTCGTGCACGAGGCGCGCCATCGAGATCGGCCGCTCACTCGAGGTCAGTCGCGACATGACGCTCTGCCGCCAGGCAGCCATGCGCGCCGCCACC
>JALSRW010000569.1 GCA_026984595.1 Alphaproteobacteria bacterium | reverse complement strand
AGCTGCACGAACTCCTCTCCCGGCCCCTGCTCCTCCTGATGCCGACCCTGCACATGGGCGGCGCGCCGCCTCCTAGCGGTCGGCGGCCTCCATCACCGCTTCGCCACGGGCCTTCCTTTCGGCCCGCTCGCGCAGCACCCGATCGAGCCAGCCCACCTCCATCTCCGGCACCGAGGACAGCAAGAGATCGGTATAGGGATGGTGGGGCGGGGAGAGAATCTCGGATTTCAGCCCCTGCTCCACCACCCTGCCTTCGAGCATGACCACGATATCGTCGGCGATCGCCTTCACCGTCGCCAGATCGTGGGTGATGAACAGATAAGCCACACCGGTTTCCTCCTGGAGGCGCAGCAAGAGACGCAGTACCGCGTCGGCCACCTGCACATCGAGTGCGCTGGTGACCTCGTCACAGATGATCACCTCGGGCCGGGCGGCCAGGGCGCGGGCGATGCAGATGCGCTGCTTCTGCCCGCCCGAGAGCTCGGTCGGATAGCGGTCGGCGAAGCCCGCGGGCAGCTCCACCTCCTCCAGCAGCCGCTCGACCTCGCGGCGGCGCTCGGCACCGTTGATGCCGAAATAGAAGGATAGAACCCGGCCGACGATCTCCTCGACCTTCTGGCGCGGATTGAGGGCGACATCGGGCATCTGGTAGATGAGCTGGATACGGCGGAGCTGGTCCCTGCTGCGCTGCTTGAGAGCCGGCGGCAGGGCCGTGCCATCGAGCAGCACCTCGCCGGCGCGGGGCGGCAGCAGGCCGGTGATCACCCGGGCCAGGGTCGACTTGCCGGAGCCCGACTCGCCGACCACCGCCACGGTGCGCGCCGCCTCCAGGCCGACCGAGACGTCGAACAGCACCGGCACGGCCCCGTAGGCGGCATCGACATGGCGCACTTCGAGAAGCGGCGGCGCACCGGTACGCGGCTTTTCCGGCTTCTGCACCCGGCGCACATGGACCAGGGCCCGGGTGTACTCCTCCTGCGGCGCTTCCAGAATCCGTTCGGTGGGCCCCACCTCGATCTCCAGCCCGTTGCGCAGGACCAAGATCCGATGGGCCATCTGCGCCACCAGCGCCAGATCGTGGGTGATGTAGATGGCCGCCATGCCCTCGTCGGCGATGGCGTCCTTGATGGCCGCGAGGACCTCGATCTGGGTGGTCACGTCGAGGGCGGTGGTGGGCTCGTCGAAGACGATGAGATCGGGCCGCGGGACCATCGCCATCACCGTCATCGCCCGCTGGAGCTGACCGCCCGAAACCTGGTGCGGATAGCGCCGGCCGAAGCGCTCGGGCTCGGGCAGCCTGAGCTTTTCATAGAGCCGCCGGGCCTCGGCCCGGGCCTCCGCGGGGGAGAGAATGTTGTGCTGCACCGCCGCCTCGATCACCTGATCATCGAGACGATGGGCGGGATTGAAGGCGGCGGCCGCGGACTGTGCCACATAGCACACCCGCACGCCGCGGATGTGGCGCAGTTTCTCGGGGGTGGCGCCGAACAGCTCCTCGCCCTGGAGCAGGATGGAACCACGGGCCAGCCGACAACCGTGACGTGCGTAGCCCAGCGCGGCGAGGCCGATGGTCGATTTGCCGGCACCCGATTCGCCGATCAGCCCCAGTACCCGCGCCGGCTCCAGCTCGAGCGAGACGCCCTTGACGATCTCCTGCCAGACCCCGTCCTCGGTCAGGGCCTCGATATGCAAGTCGCGGATCTGGAGAAGCAGTCCCATGGCTCAGGCTCCGCGCCGGGCGATCGAGGAGCGTTCGAGCTGCCAGTCGACCACCAGATTGACGCCGATCGTAAGAATGGCGATGGCCGCCGCCGGGATGAGCGGGATCGGCAGGCCGAAGCTGATGGCGTTGGCATTGTCGCGCACCATCCCGCCCCAGTCGGCGGCGGGGGGCTGGATGCCGAGCCCGAGAAAGGACAGCGAGCTCAGGAACAGGAAGGCGAAGCAGAAACGCAGGCCGAACTCGGCGATCAGCGGCGGCAGGGTGTTGGGCAGCACCTCGCGGAAGATGATCCAGCCCAGCCTTTCCCCGCGCAGCCGGGCGACCTCCACGAAATCCATCACCACGATGTCCATCGCCACCGCCCGGGCGAGACGGAATACGCGGGTCGAATCCAGAACCGCGATGACCAGGATCAGGATCAACACCGAAGGCGGCAGCACCGCCAGCACGACGAGCGCGAAGATCAGGGTGGGAATGGCCATCAGCGTATCGATGCTGCGGCTCAGGATCATGTCCACCCAGCCGCCCAGCACCGCCGCGAGATATCCCAGCGTCATGCCGATGGTGAAGGACAGCAGGGTGGCGGCCAGGGCCACGCCGATGGTCCGCGAGGCGCCCCACAGCAGTCGGCTCAGCATGTCGCGGCCGAGACTGTCGGTGCCCAGCGGATGAAGGGCCGAAAAGGGCTCCCACACATCGCCCACCACCTCCGCCTCGCCGTAGGGCGCCAGCAGCGGGCCGAGCAGGGCCGCGGCCACATAGACGGCGATGATGGCGAAGCCGACGACGACACTCGGGCGCAGCCGCATCGCCTATCTCGCGTGCCGGATGCGCGGATTGGCGAGGATCGCCAGCACATCGGCGGTGAGGTTGAGGAGCACGTAGGTCGCCGCGAAGATGATGCCGGTCGCCTGCACCACCGGCACGTCCCGCTTGGCCACCGCATCGACCATGAGCTGGCCCATGCCGGGATAGACGAACACCACTTCCACCACCACCACCCCGACCACCAGATAGGCGAGGTTGATGACCACCACGTTGATGATCGGCGACAGGGCATTGGGCAGGGCATGGTGGAGGGTGATGCGCGAGCGGGTCAGGCCCTTCAATTCGGCGGTCTCGATATAGGGGCTGGCCATGACATTGATGATCGCCGCCCGGGTCATGCGCATCATGTGAGCGATCACCACCATCGACAGGGTGGCGACCGGCAGGGAGACGGCATAGACCCGCTCCAGAAAGCTCATCCCCGGGAATACGCTGGCGATCGAGGGGGCCCAGAACAGCTTCACGGCGAACACGAAGATGAGGATGTAGCCGATGAAGAATTCGGGCATGGAAATGGCCGACAGGGTGACGATGGAGATGGTCTTGTCGAGCCAGGTCTCGCGGTAGCGGGCGGCGATCACCCCGAGGGTGATGGCGATGGGCACGGCGATCGCCGCCGCCACGCCGGCCAGGAACAGGGTGTTCTCGAGGCGGCCGGCGATCATCTCCGAGATCGGCACGCGATTGGCCAGCGAAGTGCCGAGATCGCCCTGCAGAAAGCCCGTCAGCCAGTCGATGTAGCGCACCCAGGCCGGGCGATCGAGCCCGAGATCCCGGCGGATCGCGGCCACCGCCTCGGGGGTCGCCGACTGGCCGAGGATCGCCTGTGCCACGTCGCCGGGCAGGATCTGGGTGCCGGCGAAGATCAGCAGGGAGACGACGAGCAGGGTGCCCGCGCCCAGCGCGAGGCGCTGGGCGACGAGCTTGAGGAGAGGATGCACGGGTCTCAGAGGTCGGTGAAGTAGAGCTGCTCCGAAACCCTGAGTCCGGTCAGCACGGGCACCGGGACGAAGCCCGCGATGTTGTTCCGCGAGCCGAACAGGTAATTGTTGAACATGGGGATGATCTCGCCGCCATCCTCCCAGACCATGCGCTGCATCTCCCAGTAGAGCTGCTTGCGCTTCTCGAAATCGAGCTCGGACCGGGCCTGGATCAGCAGCTCGTCGAATTCGGGACGCTTCCAGAAGCTCTCGTTCCAGGGCGCATCCGACTTGTAGGCCACCGAGAACATGAGGTCGGCGGTGGGTCGGCCGCCCCAATAGGAGCCGACGAAGGACTTCTTCATCCAGACGTTGGACCAGTAGCCGTCATTGGGTTCGCGCACGATGTCGAGCTTGATGCCGGCCTTGGCCAGATGCTGGGCGTAGAGTTGGGCGGCATCGACGGCGCCGGTGAAGGCCGCATCCGCGATGTGGAGCTGAATGGGGCCGTCGTACCCCGACTTCTTGAGGTGGAACTTGGCCTTGTCGGCATCGAATTCGCGCTGCGGCAGCTCGGTGTTGAAGAAGGGATCGAAATCGGGGATGGGATGATCGTTGCCGATGCGTCCGTAGCCACGCAGGATCTTGTCCACCAGCTCGGTCCGGTCGATCCCCCATTTCAGCGCCAGCCGCAGGTGGTTGTTGTCGAAGGGCGGCGTGTCGCAGCGCATCACGAAGGTATAGTGGCCGGCGCTGGGCACGTTGATGACGAGAACGCCGGGCGCCCGCTCCAGCAGATGCACGGTCTTGGGGTCGAGCCGGTTGATGAAATGGACGGCCCCGGTCTGCAGGGCGCTGGTGCGGGCGGTGAGATCGTTGAGGGCCAGGGTCTCCACCGAATCCGCCCAGCCACGGCCTTCCTTCCAGTAATCGGGATTGCGCCTGGCGAGGGTGCGAACACCCGGCTCGAAACTCTCGATGATGTAGGGGCCGGTGCCGATCGGCTTGGCGAAGTCGCTGCCGTCGGGCACGATCAGCACGTGATAGTCGGACAGCACATAGGGCAGATCGGCGCTCGGGGTTTCGAGTTCGAAGGTGACCTCGTATTTGCCGGTCGCCTTGACTTCCTTGATGACCTCCAGATAGCCCTTGGCGCCCGATTTGGAATCCGGCCCGCGGTGATGGTTGACCGAGTACACCACATCGGTCGCCGACATCTCCATGCCGTTGTGGAAGGTCACTCCCTTCCGGAGTTTGAACACCCAGACGGAAGCGTCGGCATTGGCCTCCCAGCTCTCGGCCAGCTCGGGAATCGGCCGCACCTTTTCGTCGAGCTCGACCAGACAGTTGCCCCACTGATAGCCGACGGTCTGCATGTAGGTCGCGGTATAGGTCGCCGGATCGAGACTGTCGGTGGCGGCCGCCCCGTCGAGGCCGAGCTTGAGATTGCCGCCGCGATTGGGTTCCGCCGCCCGCGCCCGGCGCAAAAGGCCGGGTGCCAAGGCCGCCGAAGCACCGAGCAGCGCCGTGCTGCCGAGAAAACGGCGCCGCGGCAGGATGAGCCCGCCCGCACTGCGCCCGTGTCGCGATTTGTCGGCCATCGCCCCACTCCCTCCTTGTTTCCGTCCCGACCGATCGGTCGGTGGTCATTGTGGCCGAAGTTTGGCCGAGGTCGCGCGAGGGATCAACCATTGCCTGTCGCCGCCGGCCGCGCCCGGCAATGGTCGGAGGGCGGCGGTGGCCGGACCCGGCTCCAGTGCCGGCTGCAGACCCCGCAGGGTGCGGCGGAGTTGCCGGCGCCGCTCGAGATGGGGCGGAAAGAACGGGTTGCCCCGAAGCTCTTCGAGCAGGCCCAGGATCTCGGTCGGCAGAAAGCGGCTGGACCAGTTGTGGGCGCAGAGCATGCGGTCGAACAGATCGATCTGTATCCAGGCCGCGAGCTCCCTGCCGGGCGGCACGTGATCGAGCCAGGGACTCATGGCCATCGGCGGCGGGGTGGTGACGGGCTGCCGCCGGATCGCCGCCTGCACCGCGCCCAGATGCCGTGCTCCTCGCTCCGGCTCGCCGAGGGCCATGGAAAGACGGTAGGCGAGCGCCCGGTACGGATACGCCGGCGCCTCGGGAACCTCTTCGAGATGGGACTCGATGCGCCGCAGCGCCTTGCCTGCCCGGGCGAACCGCCCGGGAGCGGGGATCGAACCGGAATCGGCCAGCAGCTCGAACGCCGCATCGAGAGCCGCCTCGATGGTCATCGGCTCCTCCGCTTCCTCCTCCCGGGGAACGAGCAGGCCGGCCGCCGCCAGCGCCGCGGCCCTGTCGGACCCGAGGGCCACCAGGTTGAGCTGGAAGCTCGAGCAGTTCCCGGGTTCGGCCGGCACCAGCAGGCCGAGGTCCGGCAGGTAACGCCAGGGAGAGAAGCCGAACCCGGCGAGCCGGCGGCAGAGATCGATCGCCCGCCGGCGATCACCGGAGATCTCGAACATCACCAGCGGTGATGTGGCGTCGAGCAGTTCGCGCGCGCCTTCGAACACCAGGGCTTCGGCGCCTTCCACGTCGATCTTGAGGATGCAGGGATCGGGCCGTCCCAGCTCCTGCCACACCGTGTCCAGCCGCCGACAGTCGATCTCGGCACCACCCGCGCCGGAGTCCGTCACCCGAGCTTCCTCGCAGCCCCCTTCGGCGATCAGCGACAGCCCGCCGTCGCGATCGCCGATGGCGTGCTCCCGGAGTTCCAACCAGGAAAGGCCCGCCTCGGCGGCGGCGCGGGCCAGCAGCGATGCCGGATCGGCGCCCGGCTCGAAGGCCACCACCCGGCCGGAGGGACCGACCCGGCGGGCCAGCGCCAGCGCGTAGACGCCGTGATTGGCGCCGATATCGAAGACGGTGGCGCCGGGCGTGGCGACCCGCCGCAGCAGATCCCATTCATGCTCGAACCAGCGCCCCTGTTCGATCAGCACATAGGTCGTCACGCGCCGCAGATCGTTGCGCACGGCCACCTCCGTACCGTCCTCGAGGGTGACGAGGAGGACCGCCTCGGGCGCCATATCGGCGCATGCACGAGGCGCCGTCGCCGGGGGCGCGGCATGGCAGGGGGCTCTCATGCGGAACCTTCCTTCCGGCTGTTCGCGGGGAGACTAGCCGGACAGGGTTAACGACCGGTGAACGCGCGCCGCCGCATTCATCTCCGATCGGGCAGAAGGCAGGGATCGGCCGCCACCTCGCGCAGCAGCCACGCGCGCAGCCGGGAGATCCGCGGGTCGTGCCGGTCCTCCTTGCGGCACGCCAGATACCAGCTTCCGGGCTGTTCCACCGCGATGTCGAACAGCCGCACCAACCTGCCGCTCTCCAGTTCGCCGCGGATCATGAACTCGGCGGCCATCGCCACGCCCCGTCCGGCCAGCGCCGCCTCGAAGGCCAGCAGATAGGTGTCGAAGCTGGGACCGGGCAGGCCCTCGAGCTCCGGCCAGCCGGCCGCACCCAGCCAGGCCTTCCATTCGTCGCGGGCGGGCGGAACCCGGATCAGATGGAAACGGGCGAGATCGACGGGGTGCCGCAGCCCCGCCTCGACCAGCGCCGGGCTCGCCACCGGGAAGATCGGTACCCGAAAAAGCGGCGTGTAGTGGAAGGCCGGCTCCAGCGGCGCCTTGCGATAGACGAATCCGGCATCGGCGTATTCGGCATCGAATTCCCAGCCCCGGTAGCTGGTGGTGATCCGCAGCAGGATGTCGGGATGCTCCTCGTGGAAACGATACAGGCGGGGCAGCAGCCAGCGCACGGCGACGGTGACATAGACCTGAAGCGTCAGCTCTCCCGAGGAACGCGCCCTCCGCACCAGAGCGGCGCCCTCGGCCATGCGCTCGAAGGCGTCGCGCAGAATGGGGAAATAGAGGGCACCTTCGGGGGTCAGCTCGACCCGCCGGCCGTGCCGCCGGAAGAGGGCCGTGCCGAGGCTGCGCTCGAGCTCGCGGATCTGGTGGCTGATCGCCGAGTCGGTGACCGCCAGTTCCCGCGCCGCGAGGCGAAAGCTCAGGTGCCGGGCGGCCGCCTCGAAGGCCCGCAGCGAGGAAAGGGAGGGGAGATCGCGCCGGCGCATAGTCCCCCGAAATCTCTTCATGTCCGAGAGCCGGCAACAGCCTATACGGCAAAGGCTCCATGATGAACCGGATTCATCTGCGGGTGAGAAACTCTCGTTTGATCGG
>JALSRW010000568.1 GCA_026984595.1 Alphaproteobacteria bacterium | reverse complement strand
AGGGCGACGGCGAGCTGCCCGAGCTCGAAGAGGAGATGGGCCGGCAGGGTGAGGATCAGGGTGCGGGTGGCGTGGATGCGTGCGAGCAGCAGCCAGCGGTTGCGGATGGTGTAGTGTACCCGGGCACTGCTGTAACGACCGAGCTGGCGGATCGACACGCCTTCCGCACCATCCCCATGGAGCACACGGGCACCGGGCACCGCCAGGATGACGCCGCCGCGCAGGCGGATCTGCAGGCCGAAATCATGGTCCTCGTTGATGTAGAAGTAGCTCTCCTCGAAGCGCAGATCGGCATCGAGGCGGGCGCGATCGAGCATGAAGCAGCAGGTGACGAGGGAATTGTTGGTGCGGAGCCCGGTGCCGGCCTCCGTCACCGGGCGATCGGCATGCTCGAGGACCATCAGTCCCAGATAATGGGCGCCGGCACCCGCATACTGGATGATTTCCGGCCGCTCGCGATAGAGAACCGTGGCCTGGGCGGCGATCGCATCCTCGCGGGCATCGAGCGCGCTCGAAAGCGCTTCCGGGCACCCGGGAAGGAGCTCGACATCATTGTCGATGAACAGGATGCGGTCCGAGCGCGCTTCGGCGATCCCGAGATTGCGGGCGGCGCCGGCACCGCGGTTTTCGGGCAGCCGCGCGATGCGGATCTCCGGATGGTGCCGACGCAGATAATCGAGACTGCCATCGGTGGAGCCATTGTCCACCACGAGGATCTCGCAGAAGGATCCGCGCAGGCGTTCGGCCGCGGGCAGACTGCGACGCAGATGGCGCTCGCCATTCCAGTTGACGATGCAGAGGCTCGGGCGGGTCACGGCGAAGGGGATCGGCTCCTGCCTGCGAGGAAGAGGACGGAAGACGGCGCGGCGCAAGATATCAGTCGCCCCGTGGGGTGCAAGAGCGGAGCATCCCCCGGTGTGTCGTCACACCGCGCCGATGACTTTCCGGAGAACGGGCCGGCGTCGAGCCCCCGTGGCGTAATGCCCCGGCCATCTCCGGGACGGACCGCGGAGGTGGCCTCGGTGCAGGACAGCGGCTCGCGGGAAAGCTGTGTTTTCCGCTCGTCATCTCGCGTACTGCGGTACACGAGGCTTTTGCCGAACGAGAGTATCACGACAATCTCGTCTTGCCAGAGGCGGTGCCGGGGCGCAGTCTGCCGCTATCGTTGTCCTGCAGGCCGTCTCCCATCATGCTGTTCCACTCGCTCGTTTTCATCGGCGTTTTTCTGCCCGTCACGCTACTGGTTTTCTACCTGCTCGCCCACGGTCGGTCGGCGCGTGTGCCGTTGTACTGGCTGATGGTGGCGTCGCTGATCTTCTATGGTTACTGGAATCCGCCTTACGTTCTGCTGCTGCTCGGTTCGATCGGGGTCAATTTCCTGATCGGCCGTGCGCTCGCCCGCCAGCCGTCGCGGACCCTCCTGGTCCTGGGCGTGGCCGCCAATCTGGCGGTGATCGGATACTACAAATACGGCAACTTCTTCCTCGGCACCATCGACACGCTGGCCGGCACCGGTTGGAGCCTCGGTCAGGTCTTCCTGCCGCTCGGCATCTCCTTCTTCACCTTCCAGCAGATCGCCTTCCTCGTCGATGCCCACCGCGGCCAGGCGCGCACCGGCAGCTTCA
>JALSRW010000567.1 GCA_026984595.1 Alphaproteobacteria bacterium | reverse complement strand
CAAGGCGCAGCCGAGCAGGGCGGCGAACAACTCGCTGTCGGAGCGCTCCAGCTCCTCCAGCACGGTGAAATGATCGAGCCCGGGTGGCTCCAGCCAGTGCCCGTCCAGCCCCGCCGCCCGCCAGGCGGCGAGGAAATCGCGGCTCTGGCGGCGGAACTCGGCGGTCTCCGCACCTCCCACCACCACCGTCAGGGGGGGTGCCCGGTGGGGAATGTGGTGGATCGGGCTCGAACGCAGGATCTCGTCGCCGTCGAGCTGCAGGGCCGGCTGCAGCCAAGTGAAGCGCAGGGGCGCGAGATCGAAAAGGCCGCTGATGGCGATGCCCCCTTTGAGAATCTCGGCGGGAAGATCGTAGGCGCCGGGCCAGTCGGTGGCCAGCGCCATGGCCACCAGTTGGCCGCCGGCGGAATGGCCGGAAATGGTGATGCGCTGTCGATCGATGCCCAGCGCCTCGGCCCGGTCGAAGCACCAGGCCACCGCCGCCCGGACCTGGCGCACGATCTCGGAGATGGGAACCTCCGGGCAGAGCGCGTAGTTGACATTGGCGAGACTGACGCCGGCCTCGGTGATGGCCGGGGCGAGGAAGGCGAAATCGGCGGCGGCGAAGCGTCGCCAATAACCGCCATGGAGGAAGATGTGGAGCGGCGTGCCGGAACCGGCGGGGAAGAAGTCGAGATGCTCGGCCCGCGTGGGCCCGTAGCGCAACCCGCGGCGTACCTCCATCTGTTCGAGCACCCGGACGCTGCGGGCCTGCCAGCCTGCCAGCCGGGCCTGGGCATCGGCGCTGGCCGCTACCGCATTGTATTCCCGATCGAGCGCTTCCTGGCTGGTGAAATCGCGATAGAGCCGCATCGGGCCGCCTCCCCTTCTGTAAGAAAGCTTACACCATGTGGCGGATCATGCTAACCGTTCTCCCGACCCCGGCCCTGCCGGAAGGGGGCCGGGCGGAAACCGGATCGACGGCCCATGCGTAGCACACCCGATGCCCGCTGGCTCGGCCTCAACGACCGCCAGAGCGCCATCGTCCGCATCGTCCGCGACCGCGGCTTCGCCTCCATCGGCAGCCTCGCCGAAGCGTTCGGGGTGAGTCAGCAGACCGTCCGCCGTGACATCATCGAGCTGGCCCGTCGTAATCTCGTGCAGCGCTACCACGGCGGCGCCGGCCTGCCCACCGGACGCGACCGTCTGGCCTACGCCAACCGCCGGGTGCGCGGGGCCGAGGCCAAGCGGCGCATCGCCCGCGCGGTGGCGGCGGAGATCCCCAACGGCGCCTCCCTGTTCATCGATATCGGCACCACCACCGAAGCGGTGGCCGAGGCGCTGCTCGAGCACAGGGGCCTGCGCATCATCACCAACCATGTCGGGGTGGTGTGGCTGTTCTGCCAGAACACGGATTTCGAGATCGTGCTGGCCGGTGGCATGGTACGCAACCGCGATCTGGCGATCATCGGCACCGCGACCGCCGATTTCCTCGAAGGCTTCCGGGTGAGCTACGGCATCTTCGGCATCGGCGCCATCGATCCCGAGGGCAATCTCCTGGACTACGATTATCGCGACATGCGCACCTCGCGCGCGGCGATGAAAATCGCCCGCCGCCGCCTGGTCGTCGCCGATGCCACCAAGTTCGCCGGTGACGCGATGATCCGCCTTTGTCATCTCGTCGACATCGACGCGCTCTATACGGACGCCCGACCGCCGCCGGAGATCGTCGCCCGGCTGGAAGCCGCGGGCACCCGTCTCGTGGTGAGCGAGGAGCGGGAGAAGCCGCCGGCACCACCCTCGGCCGATCGCGCGGCGTTTGGCGATTGACAGGAGGATGAGCGGATCGTTACGGATTCCGTACGAGTTCTTACAGGGAGGATGCCGGCGGCCACAGCCGGGCGCCGGGGCGAGGGCCGGGTGATGGCGGCGATCGAGGTCGAGGAGATCACCAAACTGTGGGGGGCGACCCGCGCCGTCGATGGCATCTCCTTCGCGGTCGAGGAGGGCAGCTTCGTGGTCCTGCTGGGACCCTCCGGCTGCGGCAAGTCGACCACGCTCCGCATCCTCGCCGGGCTCGAGGAGCCCAGTTCCGGCCGCGTGCGGATCGACGGCCGCGACATGACCCGGGCGGCACCGGCGGAGCGACGCCTGTCCATGGTCTTCCAGTCCTACGCCCTGTTTCCCCATCTCGATGTGCGCGAGAACATCCTGTTCGGTCTCAAGGTGCGCAAGGTGGATCGCGGCGAGCGTGAACGGCGCCTCGCCCGGGTCGCCGAGCTCGTGGGTCTCTCCGATCTGCTCGACCGCAAGCCGGCCCAGCTCTCCGGCGGCCAGCGCCAGCGGGTGGCACTGGCCCGGGCGATCATCAGCGAGCATCCGATCTGCCTGATGGACGAGCCCCTCTCCAATCTCGACGCCAAGCTGCGGCAGGAGATGCGGATCGAACTGCGGGCCCTGCAGCGCCGTCTCGCCATGACCGTGGTCTATGTCACCCATGATCAGGCCGAGGCGATGAGCATGGCCGACCGGATCATCCTCATGCGGGCCGGCAGGATCGAACAGGAGGGCGGCCCCGACGAGCTGTACGAGCGACCGGCGACCCTGTTCGCGGCGAGCTTCGTCGGCACTCCGCCGATGAACCTGCTGACCCTCGAGGACGGGCCCGAAGGCGCGGTCATCGCCGGCACCCCGGCGGTGGTGGGCAACGGCCCCGGCCGGGGCCGGGTGCTGGGCATCCGCCCCGAGCATGTGCGGATCCTGGCCGAGGGCGGCATCCCCGCCGAACTGCTGGCGACCGATTATCTCGGCGCCGACACCGTGATCTCCGCCAGAATCGGCAGCCAGCACCTGGGCATCCGCGTCGCCGGGCGCTTTCGGGCGGCCTCCGGTACACCGATCCGCATCGGCTGGTCACCCGAACATCTGCATCTGTTCGACGCCCGAAGCGGCCGCCGCTTGAGCGGCTCCGTCGGGCTTCCGGGCACCGATCCGGCACCCGCCCGGATCGCGGCCACCACGAGCAAGGGAGGCAGACCATGACAATTGCATTGCGCAAGCCGAAACGGGGCGGCATCCGGGCGATGCTGGCGGCCGGAGCAATGGCCGCAGCGGGTGCCTTGTCCGCCGCTCCGGCGACGGCCGAGACCGAGCTCACCATGTACTATCCGGTGGCGGTGGGCGGGCCGCTCACCAAGATCGTCGACGGGCTGGTCGCCGATTTCATGAAGGAACACCCGGACATCTCGGTCAAGGCGATCTACGCCGGCAACTACAACGACGCCCGCATCAAGGCCCTGGCCGCCCTCAAGGCCGGCGAGCCGGCCCAGCTCTCGGTGATGTTCGCCATCGACATCTTCGAGCTCATCGAACAGGACGCCATCGTCCCCTTCGACGATCTGGTGGGCGAGAGCGGCAAGGCCTGGCTCGACTCCTTCTATCCGGCGCTGATGGCCAACAGCCGGGCGCTGGGCAAGACCTCGGGCATCCCCTTCCAGCGCTCGACCATCGTCATGTACTACAACAAGGACGCCTTCCGGGAAGCCGGGCTCGATCCCGAAAAGCCGCCCCAGACCTGGGACGAGCTGGTGTCCATGGGGAAACAGCTCACCAAGCGCAACGGGGATCAGGTGGAACGCTGGGGAGTGATGATTCCCTCCACCGGCTATCCCTACTGGATGTTCCAGGCGCTCGCCATCCAGAACGGCCAGGAGCTGATGAACGCCGAAGGCAACCGGACCTATTTCGATGCCCCGGCCACGGTCGAGGCTCTCGAGTTCTGGGTGGCCATGGGTCGCGACTACGGGATCATGCCCGAGGGCACCATCGAATGGGGCACGCTCCGCCAGAACTTCCTCGAGGGTAAGACCGCCATCATGTGGCATTCGACCGGCAACCTCACCGCCGTGAAGAACAATGCGAAGTTCGACTTCGGCGTGGCGATGCTGCCGGCCAACAAGCGCCGCGGTTCGCCCACCGGCGGCGGCAACTTCTACATCTTCAAGCAAACCACGCCGGAGGAAAAACAGGCCGCCCTCGAGCTCATCCGCTACCTCACCTCGCCCGAGAAGACCGCGGAATGGAGCATCAAGACCGGCTATATCGCCACCCGGCCGGACGCCTACGAGACCCCGGCGTTGAAGAAGTACGTCGCCGAGTTCCCCTATGCGGCGGTGGCCCGCGACCAGCTCGAATTCGCGGTGGCCGAACTCTCGACCTACCAGACCGGGCGGGTGCGCAAGGCGCTCGACGACGCCATCCAGGCGGCCCTCACCGGCGCCAAGACCCCGCAGGCGGCGCTGGCCGATGCCCAGAAACTCGCCGACCGGGTGCTGCGCCGCTACCGCTGAGGCCGATACACCGATGCGCGCATCGCGGCGCCTCGATCACGTCTATGGATGGCTGCTGCTCACCCCGGCAGCCATCCTCCTCCTTTCCTTCACCCATTATCCGACCGTCGCCACCATCTGGCAGAGCTTCTTCTCCTCGGGTACGGCGTTGCGGCCCTCGCGCTTCGTCGGCCTCGACAATTACCGCTTCATGCTCGAGGACGAGATCTTCTGGAAGGTGGTCGGCAACAATCTGTTCTTCGCCGCCGGCACCATCCCGTTGAGCATTGCCCTGGCGCTGCTCATGGCGGTCTGGGTCAACGGCCGGCTGCCCGGCCGGGCGCTGGTGCGCATGGCCTATTTCACCCCGACCATCCTGCCGATGATCGCTGTGGCCAACATCTGGCTCTTCTTCTACACCCCCGAAATCGGTCTGCTCGACCAGATCCTGCGCGCCTTCGATCTGCCCACCCGCAACTGGCTGGGCGATCCCGACACGGTACTGTGGTGCATCATCGTCCTCGCCGTGTGGAAGGAGGCGGGGTTCTTCATGATCTTCTATCTGGCGGCGTTGCAGGCGCTGCCGCCGGAACTCGAGGAGGCGGCCCGGCTCGAGGGGGCGAGCCGCACCTACTATTTCCGGCGGGTGGTGTTCCCGCTGCTGATGCCGACCACCCTGTTCGTGCTGATCAATGCGGTGATCAACGCCTTCAAGCTGGTGGACCAGCTCTTCATCCTGACCAAGGGCGGCCCCGACAATGCCAGCTCGCTGCTGCTCTACTACATCTACGAGGTGGCCTTCAGCTTCTTCGACGAATCCTATGCCGCCACCCTGACGGTGGTGCTGCTGGCCGCCCTGGCGCTGATTTCCCTCGGCCAGTTCCTCTTCCTCGACCGCCGGATCCACTACCGATGACGGTCTCGACGCGGCGGCTCGATCCCTGGCAGGGCCTGGAGACGGTGGCCGCCTGGCTGCTGGCCGTCCTGTGGCTGGCCCCGCTCCTCTACGCCTTCTGGGCCGCCTTCCATCCGCCCGAATACGCCACCCGCTTCCTCCTCACGGCACCGCTGACCCTGGGCAATTTCGCCGAGGCCTGGTCGCAGGCTCCCTTCGCCCGCTATTTCCTGAACACCTTCCTGCTGGTGACCTCGATTCTGGCCGCCCAGTTCCTGCTCTGCACGCTGGCGGGCTATGCCTTCGCCCGTTTCGCGTTCCGGGGCCGCGATCTGGCCTTCGCCCTGGTGCTGGTACAGCTCATGATCATGCCCGAGGTGCTGATCGTCGAGAACTACCGGACCATGAGCCGGCTCGGCCTGGTCGACACCATCGCCGGCATCGGTCTGCCCTACATGGCGAGCGCTTTCGGCATCTTCCTCCTGCGTCAGACCTTCAAGACCATTCCCAGGGAGCTCGAGGAGGCAGCCCGGGTGGAAGGCTGCTCGATGCTGCAGATCCTGTGGAAGGTCTACGTGCCGCTGGCCCGCCCCACCTATGTCGCCTACGGCCTGGTCTCGGTAAGCTATCACTGGAACAACTTCCTGTGGCCGCTGGTGATCACCAACTCGGTCGAAACCCGGCCGCTGACGGTCGGCCTCGCCATCTTCGGAGCGCCCGAATCGGGAGTCGACTGGTCGGTGATCACCGCCGGCACGCTGCTGGCGGTGGCGCCGCTGCTGCTGGCCTTCCTCCTCTTCCAGCGCCAGTTCGTACAGTCCTTCATGTACGCGGGCATCAAATGACCACCATCCTCGCCTGGAACATCCAGTGCGGTCGCGGCGTCGACGGCGTCGTCGATCTCGGGCGCATCGCCGCCGTCATCCGCCGGCTGGGCGATGCCGATGTCATCTGCCTGCAGGAGGTGGCGCAGCGGATGCCGGAGCTCGACGATGGTGCGGGCGCCGATCAGGTGGCCGATCTGGCGGCCCTCTTTCCCGAGCACGAGCCCCTGTTCGGCCCGGCTCTCGATCTCCCGGGTCGATCCCGGGGCAGCCGGGCGCGCTTCGGCAATCTGATCCTTTCGCGCCTGCCGGTACTCCAGGCCTTCCGTCATTTCCTGCCCCAGCCCGCCGATCCCGAGGCTCTGCACATGCCCCGCCAGGCCACCGAGGTGGTTCTGGCCGCCGCTTCCGGGCCGCTTCGGGTGATCACCACCCATCTCGAATACCACAGCGAAATCCAGCGCCTCGCCCAGGTCGAACGGCTGCGGGAACTGCAGCGGGAGGTGGCGGAGAACGCAAGGCGTCCGCCGCCACGGCCGCGAACCGGCCCCTATGCCGACCGCCCGCGACCGACCCGCTGCGTGCTCTGCGGCGATCTCAACAGCCGACCGGGAGATGCCGTCCACCGCCGCCTGCTCGCCCCCTCGGGCGCCGAGGCACCGGCCTTCCTCGATGCCTGGCCGCTGGTCCACGGCTCCCGGCCGCATGCGCCCACCTGCGGCATCCACGACCGGAGGCAATGGCCCGAGGGACCGCATTGCCGCGATTTCTTCCTGGTCAGTGCCGACCTGGCGACCGCTGCGGCCGGGTTTCGGGTGGACGGCGAGACCGCCGCCTCCGATCATCAGCCGCTGCTGCTGGAACTCCGGATCTGAGCGCTCACTCCGCGGCGGGCAGGGGATAGGCTCCCACCACCTGCTGGTCGAAATCGATCAGCGCCCCGGTCATCAGACCGCTCTCCTCACTGGCCAGGAAGGCGATCGCCCGGGCCGCATCGGCGGCCGTCAGCAGCCGCCCGAAGGGCAGCTTGCGGCCCGCGGTCTCCGCCCAGTCCTCGGGCAGGCCGTGATGTTCGGTCTGTACCCGATGCTCGGCCGGGGTCAGGGTCCAGCCGAGATTGAGACCGTTCACGCGGATCCGATCGCGGGCCACCGCCGCGGCGATGTTCCGGGTCATCGCCGCCAGCGCCCCCTTGGCGGCGACATAGGGGGCGAGATGGGGAAGGCCACCGTGCACCGTGATGGAGACGATGTTGACGATGGTGCCGCCGCCGGCGCGCCGCAGATGCGGCAGGATCCGCTGGATCAGGAAGAAGGGGGCGCGGGCGTCCACCGCCATCAGCCGGTCGAACAGCTCGGGTGTGGTGTCGTCGATGGTGCCGCGGTCGGTGCGGCCGGCGGCATTGATCAGGCAGTGCAGCTCTCCGAAGCGGGCCGCCGCCCGGTCCACGGCACCGAAGCAGGCCGCGACATCGGCCAGATCGGCACAGAGCGGCTCGGCCGGGCAGCCCTCCTCGGAAAGCTCGTGGGCAAGGGCGTCGAGCCGCTCCGCCTGCTGGTCGACGAGCGCCAGTCCGGCGGCGCCGCGGGCCGCGAACAGGCGGGCGGTCGCCTCCCCTACACCCTGGGCCGCCCCGGTGATGACCGCGACCCGACCGCGGAACGAGGATGTTTCCGGCAACATGTGGTC
>JALSRW010000566.1 GCA_026984595.1 Alphaproteobacteria bacterium | reverse complement strand
ATCGTCGGGCCGGTAGGTGCCGAGCAGGATGCCGTTGGTCACGAGCTGTACGGTGGCTCCCACTCCGGCGATGTCGCTGCCGAAGCGGCTCGCCTGCTCGCGATCGACGATGAAATGCCACTCGATGCCGGGTGCCGGCCGGCTGTCGCTGACATCGACCAGCTCGGGCATCGCATCGAAGCGGGCGCGGATGGCATCGACCACCGGATCGAGCTTTTCGGGATATTTCGAGGCGACCCGGATCTCCACCGGCTTGGCCACCGGCGGACCGGCGCGAGGCACCCGCTCCTCGACCCAGATGCCCGGCAGATCGGCGGTACGTTCGCGGATCTCGGCCATGATCCGGCGCACCGGGCGGCGCTGGTCCCAGGGCAGGAATTCGAGCAGGATGATGCCCACCACATCATCGTCGATGCCCTCGCCACGGAAGCGCAGGCCGCTGCGGGCATAGACCGTTTCCAGCCCGTCGATGCCGAGGATGCGATCCTCCACCGCGCGCACCAGCCCGTCGCGTTCGCGCACCGAGAGATTGCCCCGGGCATGCACCAGGAGCTGCGATTCCTCGGGCTCGACATCGGGGAAGAACTGCACCCCGCGGCCATAGGTCCCGTAGAGCAGGTAGACGCCGACGGCCAGCCCGAACAGGGTCAGCACCACCGTGCCGGGACGCCGCAGCGCCCGGCGCAGCACCCAGACATAGGCGCCGGTGAGCCCGCCGAGAGCCCCGAGATCCCCTTCCTCGGCAGCCGACAGGGCACGCATGGTACGCGGATCACTGGCCCCCGGACGGCCGAACAGGGCACCGAGAGCGGGCACGAAGACAAGGGCCATGACCAGAGAGGCGGTGAGCGTGGCGAGCAGGGTGATCGGCAGGTATTTCATGAACTCGCCGACGATGCCCGGCCAGAACACGAGTGGCAGGAAGGCGGCCAGGGTGGTCATGGTGGAGGCGGTGATCGGCCAGGCCATGCGCGTGGCGGCGCGCCGGTAGGCCTCCGCCTTGTCCATCCCCTCGGCCATCTTGCGGTCGGCATATTCGGTGACGACGATGGCCCCGTCGACCAGCATGCCCACCGACAGGATGAGCGAGAACAGGACGACGATGTTGACGGTCAGCCCGGACAGGGCCAGCACCAGGATGCCGGTCAGGAGCGAGGCCGGCACGGCGAAGCCCACGAGCAGCCCCGAGCGCAGGCCGAGAGCCCCGATCACCACCACCGTGACCAGCAGGATGGCGCTCAGCACGTTGTTCTGCAGATCGCCCAGCATGCGCGCGATCCTGTCCGATTTGTCCTGGAGAAAGCCGACCTCGATCACCTTCGGCCAGCGGCTGCGCACCCGTTCGACGGTGGCGCGCACCTCGGCGATGGTTTCGATGATGTTGGTGCCGATGCGCTTTTTCACCTCCAGCGCCACCGCCGGACGGCCGTTGAAGCGGGCCATCCCTTCGGCATCCTCGAAGGTGGGCCGGATCTCGGCGATGTCGCCGAGCCGCACCACCCGGCCGTCGCTGGCCTTGATCGGGAGATCGGCGAGATCCTCGAAGGTCTCGAACACCCCCGGCACCTTGACCGCGAAGCGGCCCTCGGCGGCGTCCAGCGACCCCGCCGCCACGAGACGGTTGTTG
>JALSRW010000565.1 GCA_026984595.1 Alphaproteobacteria bacterium | reverse complement strand
TTCCCAGCCACAATCACCGCGGCCGGCCGTTGCGCCAGATCCCGGGGATGGCCCCGTCGCCGCTCGAGCTTCCCGAGGGCTGCCGGTTCCGGCCGCGCTGCGCGCGGGCCGATGAACGCTGCTTCCGGCGGCCACCGGTGGTCACCCCCGAGACCGGCCGCCAGGTGCGCTGCATCGCGCCCTGCAACCGGCCGGCGATGCGGGAGATGGAAGGACCGTGAACGAACGCGCGAGGCGGGCCGGGAGATCGCGAACCGCGGGCTCGAACGCATCGGCTGCCGGCAGACGCGTGGGAAGGAGGAATGACACCAGATGCAGCACATCCGGGAAGTGATCCGCAGCCGCCCGCAGAAGACCGGCGAAATGCGGCTCGCCCCCTGCGGGGGAGGTTTTCCTTCCGCGACATGGCGCCTCGTCGGCACGCTCGGGGGCACCGCCGTCCCGGCCCCCGGCGTCCGGCCGTCGCGGGGAGAGAACCGGTGGTGAAGGAGCGGGGCGAGGCGCTCCTCGAACGGCTCGACGCCCTCGCCCGCTTTTCCGACGAACCGGACCGGCTGACCCGGTTCTTTCTCTCGCCCGCCCATCGCGCGGCCGTCGATCTGATCCTCGACTGGATGCGCGAAGCGGGCATGACCTGTGCGCTCGACCCGCTGGCCACGGTGGTCGGCCGCTGGCCGGGAGAGGCGGCCGATGCGCCGGTGCTGCTGCTCGGTTCGCACATCGACACGGTACGCGATGCGGGCCGTTTCGACGGCACCCTCGGAGTGGTTCTGGCGATCGCCGCCGTCGAGGAGCTCGCGCGGACCGGCCGCCGCCTGCCGTTCGCGATCGAGGTACTGGCCTTCGGTGACGAGGAGGGCTGTCGCTTTCCGGTCACCCTGACCGGATCCCGGGCGATCGCCGGTACCCTCGATGCCGGTGCGCTCGAGGTGCGCGACGCTTCCGGCACGAGCCTGCGCGAAGCGCTCGCCGCGTTCGGCTGCGATCCCGCGGCGATGGCCGCGATCCGGCGCGATCCCGCCTCCACGCTCGGTTATCTGGAGGTGCACATCGAACAGGGGCCGGTGCTCGAGCGGGCCGGGATCCCGGTGGGCGTGGTCACCGGCATCGCCGGTGCCACCCGCGGTTCCATCACCATCACCGGAAAGGCGGGACACGCCGGCACGGTACCGATGACGCTGCGCCGGGACGCCCTCGCCGGGGCGGCGGAAATCGTGCTGCGGGTGGAGGATCTGGCACGCGGCAGCCCGCCGGCCGTCGCCACCATCGGCGACTGCACGGTCGCACCCGGAGTCGGCAATGTGATTCCCGGACGGGTGGTCCTGGAGCTCGACCTGCGGGCGCCCGAGGACGGGATGCGCCGGCGGCTGCTGGACGGACTCGAGCGGGAGGTGGCCGGAATTGCCGAACGGCGCGGCCTCGCGGTCACCTTCGAAAGGCGGCACGAGGCACCGGCGGTGCGCTGCGATGCCCGCCTCTCCGGGCTTCTGGCCGAGGCGGTGGAGGCCTGCGGCCATCCGCTGCTGGAACTGCCGAGCGGCGCCGGGCACGATGCCATGGCGATCGCCGCCGCGCTGCCGGTGGCGATGCTCTTCGTACGCTGCCGGGACGGCATCAGCCACCATCCCGA
>JALSRW010000564.1 GCA_026984595.1 Alphaproteobacteria bacterium | reverse complement strand
CCTCACCAACTGGGCGCCGCCGAAGCACCGCGGCCCCCGGCCGGACCGCGTTCGCAACACCGTCACCTTGATCGCCTCGCCGGACTTGAGCTCCTGGGAGATCCGCTGCATCCTCCTCTACCACCCCGATACGGAGCGTCACGGCTTCCAGTACCTGGACTGGCTCTTCGAGGGGGACGACATCATCGCCGTCTCGCGCACCGCTTACGACGACGGTCTCGACGGGGCCCACAACCAGCACGACGCCAACTTCATGACCTTCCACCGCTTCAGCGGCTTCCGGCGCCTCAGCATACAAGACTCCGTCATCGATCCCGCCGAACTCGGCGCCTGAATCCTCCTCGTGGGCCTGATTTTTTCGGGCATCGAGGCCCGAGCCGCTACAATGGTAACTTCGAGGAAGTTTCGGGTGCCGCTCGTCCGCCGGTGCTCCGGTTGACCGGTCCCCGCCCTGGCGCACCCATCCCTGGCAGGAGGATTCCGGATGACGACGAAGGCGGTTTACGAACTGGAGGAACTGTTTCGCAAGTGGCCGAGCCTTTCCGAGGAAGAGCGGTACGCCACCTTCCGGTCCTTGACGCGGGATCAGCGCGAAGACCTGTTTCTCGACCTCTCCTCCCACGACCAGGCCGAGCTCATCCTGGCCATGCCGGAGCACGAGCGCCGCACCTATCTCCGCATCCTGCCCCCCGACGACGCCGCCGACGTCATCCAGCACGCCCCTGAAGAAGAACGCGGCAGACTGCTTGACTTGCTGACCCCCGCGGCCCGGCGTGAGGTCCGCGCCCTGCTCGCCTACGCCGAGGACGAGGCCGGCGGCGTGATGAGTCCCCGCTTCGCCCGCCTGCGGCCCGACATGACCGTGGACGAGGCCATCGCCTACCTCCGCTTGCAGGGCCGCCAGATCGAAACCATCTACTATGCCTACGTGCTGGACCAGGAACAGCACCTGCTCGGCGTCGTCTCCTTCCGGGACCTCTTCACCGCCCCCGGCGACGCCATGGTCGCCGACATCATGGAGAAGGACGTCATCGCCGTCCGCGAGGACACCGACCAGGAGGAGGTCGCCCGGCTCTTCTCCACCTACGACCTGGTGGCCATTCCCGTCATCGACGACGAGAAGCGCATGAAGGGCATCGTCACCGTCGATGACATCGTCGATGTCTTCCAGGAAGAGGCCAGCGAGGACATGCAGAAGATGAGCGGCATGCAGGCCCTCGAAGAGCCCTACCTGGAGACCAGCTTCTGGCAAATGCTCCGCAAGCGTGCCGGCTGGCTCTCGGTGCTGTTCGTCGGCGAGATGCTCACCACCAACGCCATGTCCCACTACGAGGCTGAGATCGCCCAGGCGGTGATCCTCGCCGTCTTCATCCCGCTCATCATCTCGAGCGGTGGCAATTCGGGCTCCCAGGCCTCCACCCTGGTGATCCGCGCCATGTCCCTCGGCGAGATCGGCCTCCGCGACTGGTGGAAGGTCTTCCGGCGCGAGCTGATGAGCGGCGTCGCCCTCGGGGCCATCCTGGCGATCCTCGGCTTCGTCCGCGTCGTCGTCTCCGAATCGATCGCCGACACCTACGGAGAGCACTTCATGCTGATCGGGGCCACCGTTTCCCTGAGCCTGATCGGCGTGG
>JALSRW010000563.1 GCA_026984595.1 Alphaproteobacteria bacterium | reverse complement strand
ACAGCAGACAGCCGATCACCTCCACCCAGGCCCTGGTGCGCGGCGACATGCGCTCGCGGAGGATGTCGATGCGCACATGCGCATCCCGCAGATAGGCGTATCCGAGAAGCATCAGGAACAGGGCGGCATGGAGATGCCACTCCAGCTCCTGCAGTTTGGTCGAGCCCAGCACGAAGAAGCGGCGGGTGACGACGTCGAAGACGATGACCGCGGCGAGCGGCACCGACAGCCAGGCGAAGATGCGGCCGACGACGGTGACCAGGCGCTCGAGCGCGCGAGCGAAGCGGAGAGCGGTACGCATGCGTCGCTGTCCGTCAGGAAGAGAGCGGAGCCGGCGCGGGGACCGGCGCCGCGGCGACGCCGGCCCCCCGGAACGAGGAGATCCCCTCCGTGCCGGAGGTCATTTCAGATAGGCGAGCTCCTTCCAGGTCGCGTAATGCGCACGGAAGGTCGACAGCGAATCCCAGACCCTGGCGAAGTCCTGATCTTCCTGCTTGAGTTCCTCGACCACCTCGCCCCAAGCCTGGCGCAGTGCGTCGAGGATTTCCGGCGGCCAGCGATGGATCTGCACGCCCTTTTCCTGCAGGGTCTCGAGCGCTTTCCACTGAAGCGCTTCGCCCTCGGCGAGACCTTGGCGAACATTGTCGCCGCACACTGTTTCGAGCTGGGCACGCTGCGTATCGGTCAGCGCGTTCCACCTGTCGAGATTGATCTCGATTTCGAGGAAGGAGGATTGCTGGTGCCAGCCGGGGAAATAATAATGTTTGGCAACCTGATAGAAACCGAGGTTCAGATCGATGGCCGGTTCCGAATATTCGGTGGCGTCGATGGAACCCAGTTCCAGAGCCGGGTAGATATCTCCACCGGCGATGAGCTGGGTGGAGACACCGAGCTTCTCCATCACCCGGGCACCCAGACCGAAGAACCGCATCTTGAGGCCCTTGAGATCGTCGAGGGATCGGATCTCCCTGCGGAACCAGCCCGAGGCCTCGGGTGCGATAATGGCGCAGGGGAGGGGATGCACGTTGTAGCGGTGGGCGATGTCTTCCCAGAGCTGGCGGCCGCCGCCGTAGTACATCCAGGCCAGGTATTCGGGCGCGGCTGGCCCGAACGGCACCGCGGTGAACAACGGTGATGCCTTGATCTTGCCCGCCCAGTAGCCGGCCGCGGTCCAGGCGGCATCGATCGATCCCTCGGAGACCGCGTCCCAGGTCTCGAGCGGCGGCACCAGGGCCTTGGGCTCGTAGAAGCGGATCTGGAACTCGCCGCCGGAGATCGCTTTGATCTTTTCTTGGATACCTTTGCCCAAGGTACCGAGCTGGGTCAGCGAGCCCGGAAACGCACTCGCCATCTTCCAGCGGACCGGCTTGGCATCGGCGCCGACCGTGATGGCCGCCAGAGCGAGCGACGCTGTTGCAACTCCCAGCATGCGCGAAAGTTTCATCTCTGCCCTCCCGGATGACATGGTTCTGGCCTCTGGACGGGACGGGCATAACGGAATGGCGTGAGCCGCGCAAATCCGCGACCCCGCGGTTTCCGCGTCCTTTTCGGGAGGATGGCGCGCCCGAGAGGACTCGAACCTCTGACCTTCGGCTCCGGAGGCCGACGCTCTATCCGACTGAGCTACGGGCGC
>JALSRW010000562.1 GCA_026984595.1 Alphaproteobacteria bacterium | reverse complement strand
TCGTGCCGGGGATCTCGGCGCCGAGCTCAGCTACGGCGACAAGCGGCGGGTGGAGATCGCCCGGGCACTGGCCGCACGGCCGCGCTTTCTGTTGCTCGACGAGCCGGCGGCGGGGATGAACGAGAGCGAATCCGGCACCCTGCTCGAGATCCTCGCAGCATTGCCGGACAGGCGCGGGCTGGGGCTGCTGATCATCGATCACGACATGGCGCTGATCCTGCGCCTCTGTCATCGCCTGCATGTGCTGGCTTCGGGCCGCACCATCGCGGAGGGCGATGTCCAGAGCGTCCGCAACGATCCCGAGGTGATCGCCGCATATCTGGGGACGGAGGCCGAGGCCGATGGCCCTCGCGGTTGAAGGGCTCGAGGTCCGCTACGGCAGCATCCGCGCGGTGCGCGGGGTGGACATCACGGTGGGCGATGGCGAGGTGGTGGCCCTGCTGGGCGCCAACGGCGCCGGCAAATCCTCGACCCTGCTGGCCATCGCCGGGGCGATCCGCCCCTTCGCCGGACGGGTGCGGCTCGACGGGCGCGAGGTCACCGGCACCATTCCCGAGCGGATGGTGCGCAGCGGCGTGGCGATGGTGCCCGAGACCCGCGACGTGTTTCCCGATCTCACGGTGGAGGAGAATCTGCGCCTCGGCGCCTATGTGCGCCGCCGGGATCGGGCCGGGGTGGAGGCCGACCGCGCTGCCATGTTCGAGCTTTTCCCGCGCCTCGCCGAGCGCAGCGGCCAGACCGCCGGCACCCTTTCGGGAGGCGAGCAGCAGATGCTGGTGATCGCCCGGGCGATGATGTCGCGGCCGCGCCTCCTGCTGCTCGACGAGCCCTCGCTCGGCCTCGCCCCGACCATCGTCGAGCAGATCTTCGCGATGATCGCCGAGCTCGCCGCCACCGGTCTGTCGATCCTGCTGGTCGAACAGAATGTGCGCAAGGCCCTGGCCGTGGCCGGTCGCGCCTATGTCATGCGGCTCGGGCGCATCGCCGCCGCCGGGCCGGCCCGCGAGCTGGCCGAGGCGGCCGATCTCAAGGAACATTATCTCGGGGGATGAAAGGGTGACCGCCGCCATCCAGTTCGTCATCGATGTGCTGAGCCTGGGCGGCGCCTATGCGCTGATGGCGCTGGGGCTGGTGATCGTCTACGGCATTTTGCGGCTGGTCAACTTCGCCTACGGCGAACTGATCATGGTCGCCGGCTATACCCTCTATCTGGTCGGCGAATCGCCGCTGCCCTGGCTGATCATGGCGGTGCTGGCGGTGTTCGCGGCGATCCTCACCGGCATCGCCACCGATTATGTGGCCTTCCGCCCGGTGCGGGAGAAATCGGTGACCGCCGTGCTGATCACCTCCTTCGCCTTTTCCACCCTGCTGCAGAACGCCGCCCAGCTCCTCGTTTCGCCGCGACCGCGCTCGATCCCCCTGCCGGAGATCTTCTCCGACACGGTGACGGTGCTGGGCGTGGTGACCCCGGCCCGCAATCTGATCACCATCGCCGCCGCCGCCATCCTCCTCACCCTGTTCACCCTGGCCATGCGCAGGACCATCCTCGGCATCGCCATGCGCGCCGCGGCAACCCATTTCACCATGGCGCGGATGCTGGGCGTGCCGGCCAATCTGATCATCTCCACCGCCTTC
>JALSRW010000561.1 GCA_026984595.1 Alphaproteobacteria bacterium | reverse complement strand
GTCGTCGACCCGCACCGACCTCGCACGCCTCGCGCGCCTCGTGCTGCCGTCGTTGTGGCCGGCCGCGGAGCCCGGTTTCCGGGCACGGGTGGTGGCGGCGATGCTGCTGCTGGTGGTGGCCAAGCTGGTCAATGTTTCGGTACCCTTCTTTCTCAAGGGCATCGTCGACCGGCTGGACGCGGAAGGGCCGGTGGTGCTGCCGGTGGCCCTGCTGCTCGCCTACGGTTCCGCACGCCTCGGCGCGACCCTCTTCCAGGAACTGCGCAATGCCGTCTTCGCCCGGGTCGGCGAGCGTGCCGGCCGCCGCCTGGCGCTCCGGGTCTACACCCATCTCTTCGATCTCTCGCTCCGCTTCCATCTGCACCGGCGGGTGGGCGAGCTGTCGCGGGCGATCGAACGTGGGGTGCATGCCGTCGCCTTCCTGCTGCGCACCGCCCTCTTCAATCTGGTGCCGACGGTGTTCGAGTTCGCGCTGGTGCTCATCATCCTGTTCTGGCGCTATCCGCCGGCGCTCGGTCTCGTCACCCTCGCCACGATTCTCGTCTATGCCGTCTTCACCATCGTCACCACCGAATGGCGCAGCCGGTTCCGGCGGGAGATGAACCGCCGTGACAACGCCTTCAGCGCCGCCGCGGTCGACGGGCTGATCAACTACGAGATGGTCAAGGCCTTCACCAACGAAGGCTTCGAGGCGGCGCGACTGGATCGCGCCCTCGAGGGCTACGAGAACGCGGCCGTCAAGTCGGAACTCAGCCTCGCCCTGCTCAATGCCGGGCAAGCGGCGATCATCGCCCTCGGTCTCACCGCCATCATGTTCGTCTCGGCCATCGGCGTGATCGAGGGCCGGCTCACGGTGGGGGATGTGGTGCTGGCCAACGCCTTCATCCTCCAGCTCTATGTGCCCCTGAACTTTCTGGGAGTGGTGTGGCGCCAGATCCGCCAATCCTTCACCGATCTCGAGAACATCGAGAACCTGCTGCGGCTGGCACCCGAGATCCGCGACCGCCCCGGCGCCGCTGCGCTCCTGCTGCGGGGCGGCGCGGTACGCTTCGAGAAGGTCGCCTTCGCCTACGACCGGCGGCAGCCGCTGCTGGAGGATATCGACTTCGCGATCCCGCCCGGCGGCCGGCTCGCCGTGGTCGGCCCCTCGGGTGCCGGCAAATCGACCCTGGTGCGCCTGCTGTTCCGCTTCTACGACGTCGAGCGCGGCCGCATTCTCGTCGACGGACAGGACATCCGCGAGGTGACCCAGCGTTCGCTGCGGCGAGCGATCGGTCTCGTGCCCCAGGACACGGTGCTGTTCAACGACACGATCGCCGCCAACATTGCCTACGGGCGCCCCGGCGCCAGCCGCGAGGAGATCGAGCGGGCGGCGCGCGTGGCGCAGATCCACGAGTTCATCCGTCGACTGCCGGACGGCTACGAGACGGTGGTCGGGGAACGCGGCCTGCGCCTTTCGGGCGGCGAGAAGCAGCGGGTGGCGATCGCCCGGGTGGTGCTGGCCGATCCTCCGATCCTGGTGCTCGACGAGGCCACCGCCTCGCTCGACAGCCGCACCGAGCGGGCCCTGCGGACGGCGCTCGAGGAGATCGCCCGCGGGCGCACCACCCTGGTGATCGCCCATCGCCTGTCGACC
>JALSRW010000560.1 GCA_026984595.1 Alphaproteobacteria bacterium | reverse complement strand
CTCGACCGCCTTGTAGCGGACCGTGGTCTTGCCGGTCTCGATGCCTTCCGCCGAGCGGAAGCGAATGACGATCCCCGGTCCCTTTTCGGCCAGCGTGGTCCAGACCAGCCAGCCGGCGACGAACACCGCCACCAGGGGCACGATCCACACCACCGAGAAGCGGCCGTGCGCGCCGCTCACCGCCTCGGCGATCTCCGGCGCATCGCTGTCAGGCTTGGGCGGGTCGTGCATCGGTTTCTCCCGGGGCATCCCAGATCAGCCGCGAATCGAAGCTGTCGGAAGCCAGCATGGTCAGCACCACGACCAGAGCGAAGGCCGCGGCACCGAGACCGGGAACGATCGTCGCCAGATTGCCGGCGGTCACCAGGGCCGCCAACAGGCCCACCACGAAGACGTCGATCATCGACCAGCGGCCGAGATAGCCGATCAGCCGATGGAGCCGGGTGCGGGCCGCGGGCGCCCCGTGCCAGCCGCGCTGGACCGACAGCAGCAGATAGGCGAGGCCGATCATCTTCATGATCGGCACCACGAAGCTGGCGAAAAAGACCAGCAGTGCGAGCGGCCACATGCCGGTGCGCGCCAGCTCCTGCACCCCGCTCAGGATGGTGTTCGACTGCACCCTGCCGAGATAGGTCACCGTCATCACCGGCAGGATGTTGGCCGGAACGTAGAGGGCGACGGCGGCCAGCAGATAGGCCCAGCTACGCGACAGGCTGTCGGGCGTGCGGCGGTGCACCGGAGCCCCGCAGCGCGGACAGCGCGGGTTCCGCGGTCCCCGGACCGGCGGCACGCGCAGGAGCTGCCGACAGACACGGCAGCCGAGCGTGCCGCCGCACACCCGCAGGGTACCGAGCACGGCACGCGTCTGGCGCCCGAACCGTTCCCAGACCTGACCGGGTTCCAGCACCGCATCGGCGGCCACCAGCAGCAGCAGGCTGCCGAGAAAGGCGAAGAAGCCGGGGCCGAACGCGATGCTGGCCATGTCCCGGAGTTTCACGTAGGCGACCAGGATCCCGAGCAGGTAGACATCGAGCATCGCCCAGGGTCGGATATGTTCGACCCAACGAAACAGCGGGGCCGCGCCGGGCAGTCTCCGACCGTGGGAAAGCGGACCGAGCACCAGGAGATCGACGCTCAGCACGGTGACGGGTGCCAGGAAGGTCAGGAACAGGATGAGCAGGCCCACCACCGGCATCTCGTATTCCAGGAGCGCCCAGGAGGCCGAGAGGAGCCGGCTCGACTGGGCGCCTCCCGGGAGCTCCAGCACCAGGAAGGGCGAGATGTTGGCGATCAGGAACAGCGGTGCCGCACCCAGCGTCAGCAGATAGGCATTCTTCAAACCCTGTTCGCGGCTTCGCAGCAGCACCGCCCGGCAGCGGCGACAGCGGGCCGTGCCGCCCGACGGCAGCCGCGGGACCCGGTGGAGGAGGTCGCAATCGGGGCAGCGTAGCAACGACCAGGAACGCCCGGGATGCCCGCTTCCGGCATGGTTTCCTCGGCCGGTCAACATGAGCGGCATAGTTGACACGGGGTGCCCCGGCTTGCAAGGGCCGCGCGTTCCTCTTGCCCTGACGGCATGCGAGGCGATAGGTAGCCTGCGGTACGGGAGGAACGGCATGACGGCACTTGTCTGGTGGGACGGCGACTGGCACGAGAAGGATCCGCGGGTCCTGGGACCGCTCGACCATGCCTTCTGGATGGCCAGCGTGGCCTTCGACGGCGCCCGGGCGTTCGAGGACACGGTCCCCGATCTCGATCGGCATTGTGCCCGGCTGATCCATTCCGCACGCGGTCTGCTGCTGCAGCCGACGATGGATGCGGAGGCCATCACGGAGCTCTGTCGCGAAGGGGTGCGGCGCTTCCCACGCGGCGCGGCCCTGTACATCCGCCCCATGTTCTTCGCCACCCGGGGGTTCGTGGTGCCGGAAGCGGATTCGACCCGCTTCGCACTGGCCATCCACGAGCTGCCGATGCCGGAGATGACGGGGATGACCGTCTGCTTTTCCGGGTTCCGCCGCCCGCCGCGGGATGCGGCGCCGACCGATACCAAGGCGAGTTGCCTCTATCCCAACATGCAGCGGGCCCTGGCCGATGCCATGGCGCGCGGCTTCCAGAACTGTGTGACCTTCGATCCCTGCGGCAACGTCGCCGAGCTGGCCACCGCCAATCTCTGGATCGTTCGCGACGGGGTGGCGATGACGCCGGTCTGCAACGGCACCTTCCTCAACGGCATCACCCGCCAACGGGTGATCGAACTGTTGCGGGCGGACGGCGTTCCGGTCGAGGAAACCACCCTCACCCGCCGCGACGTGATGGAGGCCGACGAGATCTTTTCCACCGGCAATTACGGCAAGGTGCTGCCCGTCACCCGCATCGAGGATCGCGATCTGCAGATCGGTCCGGTCTGCCGGCGGGCACGCGAACTCTACTGGGATTTCGCCCGCAGCCAGCCGGTGGGATAGGGGCGCGGGACGTCAGGCCGCCTGCGGCATCTGCAGCCGCTCGAGCACGGCGTCCACCGTCGGAACCCGTTCCACCACCTCGAATGCATCCGGCCGGATATGCTTCCTGGCCATGTGCTCGCGCAGCAGCTCCTCGGTGACGGTTCCCTCCTCCAGGCACTCGCGCAGATAGGCGAAGAACAACGCTTCCTGGTTGGGATCGGGATGGCGGCGGTAGCGCGGCAGCAGCCCGTAGGGGCCGAACAGGACGCGGCGCGCCCGCATCAGCCAGCCGAAGGGCGGGAACGGGCGGAAATGCTCGACCGGCATGTAGTCCATTCGGAGACCCGTCTTCCAGGGCTGCGTCGAGCGCCGGGTATTGTGCAGCATGCGGGTTTCGGCGGTGAGCCTGTCGAAATCGTTCCATTCGGGCTCCAACGCTCCGATGGTCGCCGGATCCTCGCTCTCGAGCCCCATCCAGCTCTTGTAGTCGAGCTCGCCGGTGAACAGCTTGCCGAACTGCTCCTCGACCTTCCAGTGGCGGAGCTCGGCGCAATCGAGCAGCATCACCGAGCTCGCGTAGCGACCGCGCACGGCGAGCTTCACCCCGTCGTGGGTACGGCACATGATGGCCTTGCCCTGCATGTCGCGCCGGAACAGCTCGAGCACATCGCCGACCGCGAAGATGTCGGGATCGACCACCACCGCCCGGCCCTGGTAGCCCATCAGCTCGGGGGGCATGAAGCGCAGCGGGGTGAAGGACTGGAGGTCCTCGTTGAGCCAGGGCTTCCAGGCCCCGTCCCGGAGGTAGAGACGTCCCTCGTAGCGGCCGAAGAAGGGGTGGTCGGCATGGGCGATGATGCGGACGTCGAAGGCATCCGGTTCCCGCGACCGGCGGCGCATGGAATGGGCCGAGACGAGGGCGCCGACATACTGCTTTTCGTTGGTGTGCACGAAAACGCACCAGGGGCGGGTCATCTCCGGGAATCCTCTCGAAGCAAACGATGGTCGAACCGGGCGCCGAGGCGGCCATCCGGCCGGCTTCGCCCGATCGAGGCTCTCGCCGGCAAGGTAGCGCATCCGGGCGGCGGGACAAACGGTTTCGCAGCGACCGAGCGCCGGCTGTCCCCGCGCGCGGGAAATCGCGCAGTGCGCGAGTTACACCCTTTCGGAAATCTCCGACAGGTGATACCCTCGAAAGGGCTCGACAGCCGTGGTCGAGGTTTGACGACGCGTATCCTTGTGTCTAAAGCTTTCCGTGCTTGCGGCCTCGCCCGACATCCGGCCACGGTGTCGGCCCCGAATCCCCCTTGGTGACGCGAACGTTGAGGTGATCCAGATGTTCCGCAAAAAGGACCATGAACCAATGCGCCCGGCAGAACGCCCGGCAGAACCGTCACTCGCCCGTCCGCCGGCCGAGAAGGCAAAGCCGGATCTGCCTCGTCGCCAGGTGGACCTGCCGACGGCGCCCGCCGCCAGCGAGAAGGCGGCCGCGGCCCCGGCCGAGGGCAAGCGGCTGATCGTCGGCCAGGGCATCAGCCTGTCGGGCGAGATCGAGGCCTGCGACCGGCTGATCGTCGAGGGCAGCGTGCAGGTGACCCTCAAGGATACCCGCGCCATCGAGATCACCGAGACCGGCAAGTTCACCGAGGGCAAGGCCTCGGTGGAAGAAGCGGAGATCAGCGGGGTCTACGAGGGTGAGCTCACGGTGCGCAACCGGCTGCTGATTCGCAGCACCGGCAAGGTCACCGGCAATGTGCGCTACGGCGAGCTGGAGATCGAGCGCGGCGGCCGCATCTCGGGTTCGATCTCGATGCTCGAGGAGAAAGCGGAAGCGGGCAGGCCGGGCGCGGCGGCCAAGGCCGCCTCCTGAGCGGGGATCTCCAGCTTTCTCCAGCGGTCTTGGGCGGGGGCCGGCGATGCAACCGACGATTTCGCACGAGCGGAAGCGGAATTGGCTTCGCCGTCTCCGTCTGACCGGCCTCCTCCTGACGCCGATGCTGCTGGCCGGTTGCGGCACCGCCCAGCAGCGTCTGGAACCCTATCGCGACGAGTCGCCCACACCTCCGGCGGTCGGCCGCTCGGGATTGCTGCTTCCGGAACTGCCGCCGCGGGTGACGCTGGTCGGCGTCCGCGCGGGCGAACTCGAACGGATGCTCGGGCGGCCGAGCCTGCGCCGGCGTGAGCCGCCGGCCGAATACTGGCGCTACAGCTTCACCGGCTGCATTCTCGACGTGTTCCTCTACCGGGGTTCCGAGACGGCCATCCCCGAGGTCGTCTATTTCGAGTTCCGCAACGTGATGCGGGCGCCCGGCCTCGATGGCTGCGCCGAGTTCGCCTCCCGCTTCGAGCCGCCCCACCTGCCCGAGGTTCAGGAGCACTGAGCGCCGCCGGGTGGGCGGCCGAGAAGGGCGGCGAGGTCGATCTTTCCGGAGCCCGGAGGCAGCGGTCGCGGCTGGCTCGCATCCGGCTTCCATCCGGTCATGAAGATGATCTCGAAGCTGGCCCGCACGCGACCGTCGGCGGTGGCGAACCGCTCCCGGTACAGCGCCAGTGCACGGGCCAGCACGTCGCGGCGCAGGGGGCGGCGGTGGCCGGCGAGAATCGCGGTCTCGGCCATCGCCCGCAGATCGTAGAGAAGGCGCAACGGCTCGGCGTAATGCACGGTGATCTCTTCGCGATCGGCCACCGGCAGAGCGAAACCGGCCCGCTGCAGGAGCGCCGCGGCATCGGCGAGATCGACGAAGGGAGCCACGCGGGGACCGGCGCCGCCGAGACAATCGAGCTCCGCCTGCAGCAGCACTTCGCGCAGCTCGCGGAGCGTGCGGCCGCCGGGGAAGGCCACCAGCATCAGCCCGTCGGGCTTCAGGCAGTGGCGGATCTGGGCCAGAGCTCCCGGCAGATCGTTGACCTTGTGCAGGCTCATGACGCCGAGTACCGCATCGAAGCGGTCGGCCCCGAACGGCAGCAGCTCCTCCTCGCCCAGTACCGCCGGTCCCGGTCCGGGCGCCAGCAGGGGGCGGGCGATGTCGAGCCGGACCAGCAGCTCGGTACCGGCGCGGGCGTCCAGCGCGCGGCTCAGCTCCGGGCAGGCGGAAGCGAGCTCGAGGATGCGGGGGAAGGGACGGCGGATGTCGGCGAGGCGCTCGAGGAGCCGTTCGGCGAGCTGCCGGTGGAGGAAGCTGCCGGCCAGCAGGGCCGACGCCGCCCGTTCCCGGCGCAGGCGCAGCAGACGGCGATCGAAGGGGCGGGCCGTATCGTTCATGCGGCGAATATGGGCGATCCGGCGCCGCCGCCAAGGTCGTCCTCAGCCGATCGGTGTCTGACGCATGGTCTCCGGCAGGAAGGTGGCCAGTTCGGGAAACAGCACCAGCACCACCACCATCAGCACCATCAGCAGGAAGAACGGGATCGAGACCTTGGCGATGTAGTTGATCTCGTGGCCGCTCATGCCCTGCAGGACGAACAGGTTGAAGCCGATGGGCGGGGTGATCTGGGCCATCTCCACCACCACCACGATGAAAATGCCGAACCAGATGGTGTCGATGCCGGCGGTACGGATCATCGGTTCCACCACCGCCATGGTCAGCACCACCGAGCTGATGCCGTCGAGAAAGCAGCCGAGGATGATGTAGAAGACGGTCAGCGCGCCGATCAGGGCGATCGGCGACAGTTCCATGGCGGCGATCCATTCGGCCAGGGCCCGGGGCAGGCCCGTGAAGCCCATCGCCAGCGCCAGAAAGGCGGCGCCCATCAGGATGAGGGCGATCATCGCCGAGGTGCGCACCGCCCCCATCAGGCTGTCGGTGAAGGCCGTCCAGGTCAGCGCCCCCTGACCGGCCGCCAGCAGCAATGCGCCGACCACCCCGAAGCTCGCCGCCTCGGTGGCGGTGGCGAAACCGAAATAGATCGAGCCCAGTACCCCCAGCACCAGCAGCAGCACCGGCACGAGATGGCGGGAGCGGGCGATCTTTTCCCGGAGCGGCAGCACCGGCTCGGCCGGTACCGCGTCACGGTTGACCAGCGACCAGATCGCCACATAGCCCATGAAGAAGCTGGCCAGCACGATGCCCGGCAGGATGCCGGCGATGAACAGCTTGGAGATCGATTCGTTGATCGTCACCCCGTAGACGATCAGGGTCAGCGAAGGAGGGATCATCAGCCCCAGCGTACCGGCTCCGGCCAGGGTGCCGATGATCATGTGTTCGGGATAGCCGCGCCGGCGAAGTTCCGGAATCGACATCTTGCCGATGGTGGTGACGGTCGCCGCCGAGGAACCGGAGACCGCGGCGAACACCGTGCAGCCGACGATGTTGGTGTGCAGCAGGCGGCCCGGCAGGCGTGCCATCCAGGGGGCGAGGCCGTTGAACATGTCCTCCGACAGGCGGGTGCGGAACAGGATCTCGCCCATCCAGATGAACAGCGGCAACGCCGTCAGCGCCCAGGACGAACTCGAGGTCCAGATGGTGGTGATCATGGCGTCGCCGGCGGGCCGGGTGGTGAACAGCTCCATGCCGACGAGGGCCACCCCGAGAAGCGCCAGCCCGACCCACACGCCGGTGCCGAGCAGGAAGAAGAGGGTGAACAGGAAGACGAGGGTGAGCCAGAACTCGTCCATGACTATTCGATCGCTCCGCCGTCACCGACCTTCGGCTCGCCGCCCATGGCGACGCGCACCAGATGGTCGGTCAGGGCGATGGCGAAGACGATGGTGCCGATCGCCATGGAAAGCTGGGGAATCCAGATCGGGGTGGCGTCCTGGCCCTGGCTGATATCGTGAATGCGGTAGGAGACGCGGACCGCCTTGACGGCATAGAAGGCGAAATACCAGGCGAGAAAACTGCCGATCCCGAGGCACCAGAGTTCACCGATCCGCCGGGCCCTGCCCCGGAGCCGGGTGAGCAGCAGGCTGACCCGGATATGGGCGCCGTGATTGAGGGCGTAGGCCAGCGCGAAGAACGAGGCGGCGGCCATGAAGTAGCCGGCATAGTCGGTCGAGCCCGGAAAGGTGAGCCCCAGCCAGCGCACCAGGATCTGCGCCAGGATCACCAGCAGCAGCAGGAGCAGGGCGCAGGCTGCGATCACGCCGCAGGCCGCGTAGAGCCCGTCCAACACCCGTCGCACGAGACAGCGTCTCCCCCGTCGCCCGGGGGGCGGGTCCCCCGGGATCGCGGGCCGGCGGGCGGCGGTGCCGCCCGCGCCCGACCCTATTTCATGGAACGGTAGGCTTCGAGGATCTGCTTGCCGGCATCCCCGGCGGCTTCCAGCCATTCCTTGGCCATCTGCTCGCCGATCTTCACGAAGTCGGCCTTGAGCTGCTCGCCGGGCGGC
>JALSRW010000559.1 GCA_026984595.1 Alphaproteobacteria bacterium | reverse complement strand
GAGCCGGCTCAGGATCCCGTTGCGTCGGGCCGGTCCGGGGTGCGCGCTTCGAGATAGCGCATCACCAGCTCGGTGATGTGGGCGAGGCGCCGGTCCAGCGCCTCCTGGTCGAGGATGTCGATGCCGAAGCTGATGGCCAGGGTGTGCCGATTGGAGAAGCAGAAATAGGCGAGACTGGCGATACTGAGATAAAGCTGCGTCGGATCGATGCCGGGGCGGAACAGGCCGGCCTCGGTGCCGCGGCGGAGCAATCCGGCGATCATTTCCACCAGCGGCGACTGCAGGGCCGGAACCCGCTTCGAGCGCGCCAGATACCGCGCCCGGTGGAGGTTCTCGCTGTTCAGCAGGCTGATGAACTCGGGATGCTCCAGAAACTGCTGCCAGACCGTGCGCACCAGCGCCCGCATCCCCTCGTCGGGCGGCATGTGGTCGACATCCAGCGCCAGCTCCTTGCCGCGAATGGTCTCGTAGACGGCCTCCAGAGCCGCCAGATAGAGCGCCTCCTTGTTGCCGAAGTAGTGATAGAGCATGCGCTTGTTGGTACAGGCCCGCTCGGCGATCCGCGAAACCCGCGCACCACCCAGCCCGCGGGTGGCGAATTCGGCGATCGCCGCTTCCAGAATGGCCGCCCGCGTGCGCTCGGGATCACGCCGGCCGCAGGCACCCGCCTCCTTTCCCGATCGACAGGGCTCGTCGCCGTCCGCGTGCGGATATGCGATATCCTGCAAGAGTATCCCTTCGAATTGTCACCCGGATCCAACCATACAGGGCAAGCTGTTCGAAACACAACCGCCGGCGCGCGGCGCTCCTTCCGGTAGTGGTGCCGGTCCGGCCGATCCTAGAAGCAGACTTCGACGCCGAGTTCGCCCTCGCGCTCCAGGAGATTGACGGCCACGTCCTGACCGTGCCGGCGCAGCAGCAGATCGACCCGGTCCTTCCCGAGATGCAGGTTGCGCAGCCGCACTTCCTCGAGGAAGGCCGGCAGCCGCGGCCGCAGCAGTTGCACGCATCTGGAGCCGGCATCGATGCGCAGGCCGAGGCAGGCCTGCAACAGCGCCAGCACGGCACCGCTGGCCCAGGCCTGCGGCGAGCAGGCGACCGGGTAGTGGGTGGGGCCGGTGGTCGGCTGGCGCGGAAAGCCGCAGAAGAGCTCCGGCAGGCGCCGCAGATCCATGTAGCCGGCGGCATCGACCAGACCGCTCAGGATCCTGAGTGCCTCGCTGCGGAAACCGTAGGCCGCCAGGCCCTGGGCAATGAGGGCGTTGTCGTGGGGCCAGATCGAGCCGTTGTGGTAGGACATCGGATTGTAGCGCGCCTCGCCCACGGCGACGGTACGGACACCCCAGCCCGAGAAGAAGGCGGGGCTCAGCAGCATCTCGGCCAGAGCGGCTGCCCGTTCCTGGGGCACGATACCGGTGAACAGGAGCTGGCCGGCATTGGAGCTCCGCACCAGGCAGGGGCGCTTGTCGCCGTCCAGAGCCAGCGCATAGCAGCCGATCTCCTCCGACCAGAACGCTTCCTCGAAGCGGCGGGCGAGCCGGGTCGCGGCCTCCTCCTCGGAGCGCGCGCGGTCCCACTGGCCGAGGGCGCGGGCGAGCTCCGCCGCGTAACGGCGGGCGGCATAGACATAGCCCTGGACCTCG
>JALSRW010000558.1 GCA_026984595.1 Alphaproteobacteria bacterium | reverse complement strand
CCCCTCGGTGATCACCAGCGGCCCCTTGCTCTCGTGGGCGCGCAGATTGGTGTAGGGATGAACCACGTGAGCGATGTCACGCGCTTCGAGCGAGTTGGCGGTGGTCATGTCTGCTGTCCCCGGGACGTGGCGATGGCGGGTGCCCGGCGGCGGCCGTCCGGCACTCGGGTCGGTCGGCACTCTATCAGCGGGATCGGGGCTCGGCAAACGCTGGAGGCGGCTTGCCGATGCCGCTCCGCCGCCTAGTTCTGGGGCTGCCAGGCGAACGGAGAGCCCATGACCATGGAGACGGCAACGCCGCCCCCCGTCCGCGCGCGGCCCGCGGCGGCCGCGGAAGACCATCCGCCGCTTCCGCCCGAGCGGATCGGCGTGGTGCTGCTCAATCTGGGCACACCCGACGCCACCGATTACTGGTCGATGCGCCGCTATCTCCACGAGTTCCTGTCCGATCGTCGGGTGATCGACTATTCGCCGCTGTTCTGGCAGCCGCTCCTGCAGCTCGTGATCCTCAGCAGGCGCCCCTTCACCTCGGGACGGGCCTACCGGAAGATCTGGAACCACGAGCGTGACGAGAGCCCGCTCAGGACCATCACCCGCAGCCAGGCGGAGAAGCTGGCCCGACGTCTGCGGGAGGAGCATCCCGAAATCCGCGTCGACTGGGCGATGCGCTACGGCAACCCCTCCATCCCCTCGGTACTGGAGCGGCTGGTCGCCGAGGGCTGCCGCCGGCTGCTGCTGATGGCCCTCTATCCGCAATATGCCGCCCCCAGCACGGCCACCGCCTACGACAAGGCGTTCGAGGCGCTGCAGCGGATGAAGTGGCAGCCGGCGCTGCGCACCATGCCATCCTATCACGACCATCCGGCCTATATCGCGGCGATCGCCGACAGCATCCGGGAGCATCTGGCGGGGCTCGATTTCGAGCCGCAGCGGCTGATCATGTCCTTTCACGGCATGCCCGCGCGCTGCCGCGCGGAGGGTGATCCCTATGCCTGCCAATGCCAGAAGACGGCGCGGCTGGTGCGCGAGGCACTGGGCTGGCCCGAAGAGCGGCTGATGGTCTGCTTCCAGAGCCGCTTCGGCTCGGAGCAATGGCTCGAGCCCTATCTCGACGAGACCCTGGAGCGGCTGCCGCAGGAAGGCATCACCCGCATCGCGACGATTTCGCCGGCGTTCGCCGCCGACTGCCTGGAAACCCTGGAGGAGATCGCGGTCGAGGGGCGTCGCAGCTTTCTCGAGGCCGGTGGCGAGCAGTTCACCTACATTCCCTGCCTCAACGACAGCGAGCGTCATCTCGCCTTGCTCGAGAGCCTCGCCCGCCGCGAACTCGCGGGCTGGATCTAGCGGGTCAGAAGGGCTCGACCCAGGGGCGGACCACCAGCTCGTCGCTCCAGGCGGAGCGGTGCTGGGTCGCCAGATGCCAATAGGTGGCGGCGATGGCCGCGGGATCCAGCATCGAATCCGGCCGCTCGGGCGGCTCGGGACGGGCTGCGCTGCGGATCTGTCCGTCGATCACCACATGGGCCACATGCACCCCCTGGGGATGGAGCTCGCGGGCCATGCTCTGGGCGAGACCGCGCAGGGCGAACTTGCCCATGGCGAAGGGGGCCGAGCCGGCATAGCCCTCGAGGCTCGCCGAAGCGCCGGTGAACAGGATGCAGCCCCGGCCCCGGGCGACCATCCGCCTCGCCGCCTGCTGCCCCACGAGAAAACCGCCGAAGGCGGTGATCCGCAGCGCCTCCAGGACCTCCTCCCGGTCCAGTTCGGTGATCGCGCCCCGCAGCCGCCGGCCGGGATTGTAGACGCAGATGTCGAGCCGCCCGAGATGGCGGTCGACGGCGGCGAACAGCGCGTCCACCAGGCGTGGATCGGCGGCATCGCAGGTCACCGCCTCGGCGCCGGTCTCGCCGCACAGTTCCTCGAGCTTGACGGTATCGCGGGCGGCCAGCACCAGACGCAGCCCCCGTGCCGCGAAATGGCGTGCGAGCGCGGCACTGAGCCCGGCGCCGACACCGACGATCAGTGCGGTTTCTGGAGCATTGGAAGCGGGCATCCCGACCTCCCCGGCAGCCGGCCGGCATCGCCGATGCCGGTCCGGTACGCGTCACCGAGCATAATACGCCGCCGGCGCCCGGACCACAGGCGGGTTGCGGGACAAGCGGTACCTGCGACGGCATTGCCCTCGAACCCTCCCATCCCTTCCGGTAAGAACAGGGGTGCAGCGTAGATCGGACCGTGCCGCAGATGCCCCTGACCCTTCTCGATGCGAAGATCGAATCCGGCGAGCTGGCCTTCGATGCTGCCCAGCGCAGCGCCGCACACCGTCTCAGCCGGCTGGCCCAGGAGCTGGAGAGCTACCGCCCGCCCGCACCGACCGCCGGCACCGGCCTGCTGCGGCGGCTCCTGGGGTCGCGCCCGGCGGACCGTCCGGTGCCGCGGGGGATCTACATGCACGGGCCGGTGGGGCGCGGCAAATCGATGCTGATGGATCTCTTCTTCGATGCCGCGCCGGTGGCCGCCAAGCGCCGCGTGCACTTCCACGAGTTCATGCTGGAGGTGCATGCGAGGCGGCGGCAGTTGCGCCGGGAGACCGGCGATTCGACGCAGCGCATCGCCGCCCAGCTCGCCCGCCGGCATTGGCTGCTCTGCTTCGACGAGTTCGCCGTCCAGGACATCGCCGATGCGATGATCCTCGGCCGCCTGTTCGGCGCGCTCCTGGATCTCGGCGTGATCATCGTCGCCACCTCCAACTTCGCCCCCGAAAGGCTCTATGAAGGCGGCCTCAACCGCGAGCTGTTCCTGCCCTTCATCGATCTCCTGCGCGCCCGCATGGACGTGCTGGCGCTCGACGGCCCGATCGACCACCGCCGCCGCACGGGCGTCGAGCTGCCGGTCTATCTGCACCCGCTGCATGCGGCCAACCGTGAGCGGCTGGCGGAGATCTTCGCCAGCCTGGCGGCCGGCCAGCCGGGCTGCCCGGAGGTGATCGAAGTCGGCGGCCGGCGCCTCGAGGTGCCGCATGCCGCGGGCCCGGTAGCCTGGCTCACCTTCGCCGATCTCTGCGGAACGGCATGTGGGGCCGTTGATTATCTGGCGCTCACCGCCCGCTACCGCGCCCTCATCCTCGAGGGGGTGCCGCGCTTCGGCCCCGAGCGGGCCAACGAGGCGCGCCGCTTCATGACCCTGGTGGACGCCGCCTACGAGCGCCACACCCTGCTGGTGATCGCCGCCGAAGCGCCGCCCGATCACCTGGAACCGCCTGCCGAGCTCGCCTTCGAATTCGCCCGTACCGCCAGCCGGCTGACCGAAATGCAGAGCCTGCGCTGGCGCGAGGCCTGCTGGCGCGAAGCGCAGGATGCGAGCCCGCCTTCCTCTTCGGCCCTCACCGACGATCCCATCTGAGGCGGGCCGCCCGGCTCTCAGCCGTCGAGCAGAGACAAGGTGTGGCGGGCGATCATCCACTCCTCGTCGGTGGCCATCACATGCACCCGCACCCGGCTCTGCGGGGCGGAAACCAGCGCTGCTCCGCCCCGGTTGGCCTCGGCATCGAGAACCACACCCAGCCATTCGATGCCTTCGCAGATGCGGGATCGGATCTCCGCCGCATGCTCGCCGATGCCACCGGTGAAGACGAGCCCGTCGAGGCCGCCCATCACCGCCACCAGCCCGCCCAGCTCGCGTACCGCGCGGTAGACGAAGAGCTCCACCGCCAGCGCCGCCCGTGGATCGTCGAGGCGCATCAGCAGTTCGCGCATGTCGCTGCTGATGCCCGACACTCCGAGCAGACCGCTGCGGTGATACAGGAGCGCCTCGAGATCCTCCGCATCCATCCCGCGGGCCTGCAGCAGATGCAGGAGCACCCCGGGATCGAGGCTGCCCGGCCGGGTCCCCATCACCAGCCCGTCGAGTGGGGTGAAGCTCATGCTGGTATCCACCGGCCGGCCGTCGCGGATGGCGCAGATGCTGGCACCGTTGCCGAGATGGGCCACCAGCACCCTGCCGGCGGCGAGCTCGGGATCCCGCTCGGCCAGCGCGGTGACGATATACTCGTAGGAAAGGCCGTGGAAGCCGTAGCGGCGGATCCCGCCTGCGAAGAACTCCTCGGGCAGGGCGAAACGGTCGGCGATCGCCGGGCGCGCACGGTGGAAGGCGGTATCGAAACAGGCGATCTGCGGCAGCCCCGGACGCAGCCGGTGCAGCGCCCGGATGCCGGCCAGATTGTGCGGCTGGTGCAGGGGAGCCAGCGGGCGGAAGCTCTCGAGCCGCGCCAGTACCGCATCGTCGACGCGGATCGGTGCGGCGAACGCGGGGCCGCCGTGCACCACCCGATGCCCGGCGGCGCGCAAGGTCTCTCCCCCGCCCTCCGCCGCCAGCCAATCGAGAACGACGGCGATCGCCCGCTCGTGGTCGAAACCGTCTTCCGCCGGCCACTCCCGACGGACCAGCGTTTCGCCGGCGCCGCTGCGGGCGAGGAACCGGGGGGAGGTGCCGATTCCCTCGACCTGGCCACGGGAGAGGAGCTCGAGCCCGCCCGTCGCGCCCGTCCCGAAGAGGGAGAACTTGACGCTCGAAGAGCCCGCATTGAGGACCAGAATGCCGCCACCCATGCCCCCGCCCTTTTCCGGGTTTCCGCCGCGCGGATATCACGGCGGCAGCGGCGGCGAAAGGTATCCTTCCTGCGATTGCCGCACCGCAACGCCGAAGGCGCCGGCCATCGGCGGCGCCTTCGCAGCATCGGGAAGCGGGCGACCGGAGCCGCCCGGATTCAGGTGCCGGGCTGCGGGCTCGGCCGGATGCCGCCTTCCCCACCGAGCGGTCGCTGGGTGGGGGGCACCGAGCTGCGCTTGCCGCCGGTGCTGGGGGCGGCGGCACTGGGCGTGTCGTCGCCACCTTCGGCGCGCACCACCGGCTCGCCGCGCATGATGCGGTCGATGTCCTCGCCGGTCAGGGTTTCGTATTCCAGCAGCGCGCGGGCGAGTTCGTGGAGGAGATCGAGCTTCTCCTCGAGGATCCGGCGCGCTTCCTGGTACCCCTCCTCGACGATGCGACGGATCTCCTCGTCGATCTTCTGGGCGGTGGCCTCGGAGATCGTCTTCGTCTGGGTGATGGCGTGGCCGAGGAACACTTCCTGGCTGTTCTCGGCATAGCCCACCGGACCCAACGCATCGCTCATGCCCCACTGGGTGACCATGTGGCGGGCGATCCGGGTCGCCTGTTCGATATCCGAAGCGGCGCCGGCGGTCACCTTCTCGCGGCCGAAGATGAGCTCCTCGGCGACGCGGCCGCCCATGGCCACCGCCAGATCGCCTTCCAGCTTCTCGCGGCTGACCGAGATGCGGTCCCCTTCCGGCAGGCGCATGACCATGCCCAATGCCCGGCCGCGGGGAATGATGGTGGCCTTGTGGATGGGATCGGAGCTGGGGGTGAAATAGGCGACCAGCGCGTGACCGGCCTCGTGATAGGCGGTGAGGCGCTTTTCCTCGTCGGTCATCACCATCGAGCGGCGCTCGACACCCATCATGATCTTGTCCTTGGCCGCCTCGAACTCGGCCATGGTCACCAGCCGCTTGCCGCGCCGGGCGGCCAGCAGCGCCGCCTCGTTGACGATGTTGGCGAGATCGGCACCGGAGAAGCCCGGGGTGCCGCGGGCGATCACCCGGGTGTCGACATCGGGACCGACCCGGATCTTCTTGATGTGGACGTTGAGAATCTTCTCGCGGCCGACGACATCGGGATTGGAGACCACCACCTGGCGGTCGAAACGGCCGGGACGCAGCAGCGCCGGATCGAGCACGTCGGGGCGGTTGGTGGCGGCGATGAGGATCACCCCCTCGTTGGCCTCGAAACCGTCCATTTCGACCAGGAGCTGGTTCAACGTCTGTTCGCGCTCGTCATTGCCGCCGCCGAGCCCGGCGCCGCGATGGCGGCCGACCGCGTCGATCTCGTCGATGAACACGAGACAGGGGGCGTGCTTCTTGGCCTGCTCGAACATGTCGCGGACGCGCGAAGCGCCGACGCCGACGAACATCTCGACGAAGTCCGAGCCCGAGATGGTGAAGAAGGGCACGTTGGCCTCGCCGGCGATGGCCCGGGCGAGCAGGGTCTTGCCGGTACCGGGCGGACCCACCAGCAGACAGCCCTTGGGGATGCGCCCGCCGAGCTGCTGGAACTTCTGGGGATTCTTGAGGAACTCGACGATCTCCTCGAGCTCCTCCTTGGCCTCGTCGATGCCGGCGACATCGGCGAAGGTGACGCGGCCGTGCTTCTCGGTCAGCAGGCGTGCCCGCGACTTGCCGAAGCCCATCGCCTTGCCGCCTCCCGATTGCATCTGTCGCATGAAGAAGATCCAGACCCCGATCAGCAGCAGCATGGGGAACCAGGAGACCAGCACACCCAGCAGCGAGGGCATGTTCTCGTCCACCGGCATCACCGTGATGCGCACCCCCGATTCGGTCAGCCGATCGATCAGCTTGGGATCCTGGGGGGCGTAGGTCTGGAAGGGCCGACCATCCGTGTAGCGGCCCGAGATCGCCTCACCCTGGATGGCCACCTCGCTGACCCTGCCGGCCTCGACATCCGAAAGGAAATCGGAATAGGCGAGACTGGTCTGCGAGATACGGGGCTGCGAGCCCTGGAAGAGATTGACGAGGGCGATGAGCAGCAGGCCGATGATCACCCAAAGGGCAAGGTTCTTGCTGAAATTGTTCACCGAAAGACCTCTTCTGCCTGATCGTCGGCCCGGTCGCTGCCACCGCCGTGTCGTGGCGTCGCGATCCGACCGTCGAGACCCTATAATAGTTATGCTAACGAAACGTTGAAACAAGAATCCCGTCGGGCGGGCTCCCGGCGAGCCGCCAGCGGGGTGCCGGAACCAGCCGCAACCGTCGCCGCGGCGGCGGACGGCGGGCCAGCGGCCAGTACAGCAGCCGCCCGCGGCACAGCACCACCGGCAGGCTGCGGGCGAACCAGGACGGGATGTCGCAGCGCCGCGCCCGGGCCAGCAGCCGCCGCCGCAGCGGATCCTCGAGCGTTCCGAGAGCGACCACGGTCACCGGTGCCTCGCCTTCGCCGAGCTCCAGCCGCCAGCGACCGTCCCACAGCAGGCTGCGACCGGGCAGACAGTCGCCGGGCGGGGCGATGCGTCCCGGCTCGCGGCCGATGCGGATGCGCCCGGCGTGTTCCTCGATCAGGCAGCCGGCGAGGGTGCGCCGGCCGAAACCGGGCTCGCGCAGCACCACCGCCAGATTCACGAGCCGCAGGCGGCGTGGCGGATAGCGGCCGCCACCGGCCAGCAGCAGCGCCCGTTCCAGCACCCGTTCGCCCACCTCCGGGGCGAGCCGCCGCCAGGGCGCGGCCGCCAACTCCACCAGCCCGAGCGGATGCGGTCGCACATGGCGGGCGCAGAAGCGCGCCAGTTGCCGTTCCAGGGACGCCCGGAAGCCCGCCGCCGCGGCGGCCTCGGCCAGGAGCTCGGCCACCGGCGAGCGGCCGGCGAGGCGCAGCCGGCCGCGGGCGAAACGGGGATCGAGATTGCTCGGATCCTCGAGCCAGGGCAGGCGATACGCCCGCAGGGTCGCCAGGAGGCGGTCACGGGAAACGGGCAGCAGGGGGCGCAGGAGCCGCAACTCCTCGAAGAAGCGTTCGGCGGCCATGCCGGCGAGGCCGATCCGGCCGCTGCCGCGGGCCTTGCGCAGGGCCACCGTCTCGGCCAGATCGTCGCGGTGGTGGGCGGTCAGGAGATGGAGGATGCCGGCCCGCCGGCAGGCGGACCGCAGGAGCGCGTAGCGC
>JALSRW010000557.1 GCA_026984595.1 Alphaproteobacteria bacterium | reverse complement strand
CTAGGTGAGCTTGAGGAAGAGGAACCCGAGGGCGACATTGCCCCCGTCCCGGTGCCCGATCCCCCAGAAGACCCGGTCACCCGGGTTGGCGATCTCTGGCTGCTGGGCAACCATCGCATTCTGTGCGGCGACAGCACGAACCTGAAAGACGTCGAGCGCCTGATGAACGGCCAGACCGCCGCGCTGTTCTCCACCGACCCGCCCTATCTGGTCGACTACACCGGCGCCGGTCGACCGGGCGGCGCGGGCCATGACTGGTCCGACCTCTACCGCGAGGTGGACATCAAGGATGCCGAGGGCTTCCTGCGGGCGGTGTTCCGCAACGCGATCAAGGTCACCCGCGAGGACGCCGCCTGGTATTGCTGGCACGCCCACAAGCGCGCCGCGATGATCGAGGCGATCTGGACGGAATTCGGCATCCTCAACCACCAGCAGATCGTCTGGGTCAAGCCCGCCGCGATCCCGACCCACAGCTACTACCCCTGGCGGCACGAGCCCTGCCTGATGGGCTGGCAGCAGGGCCACAAGCCGCCGCATCTGGGCGGCAACGATCACAACGTGACCAGCGTCTGGGAACTGGACTGGGAGGGGGCGGCGCGGCCGGCCGGCGCCGAGCACCCCACCCAGAAACCGCTCGAGGTCTTCGCGATCCCGATGCGCAGGCACACGAAGAAGGGCGAGATCTGCTTCGAGCCGTTCTCGGGATCGGGCTCGCAGATCGTGGCCGGCGAGGCGCTGGGCCGGAAGGTCTTTGCCATGGAGTTGCAACCCGCCTTCGTGGACGTGGCGATCAAACGCTGGCAGGAGACGACGGGGCGCCAGGCGGTGCTGGAGGAGACAGGCCAGACCTTTGCCGATGTGGCCGACAACCCGCGCTGAGGTAATGGATGGCGTGGCTGTATCTTCCCCCGGACTGCCTGCCGGAGACGAAACCTTGTTCGGCCTTTCCCTCTGCTCCGGCGCCGGCGGGCTCGAGCTCGGCCTCCACATCGCCTGCCCCCCTCTCGGTGATGCAAGCATCACCTGCCGGGCAGCGGGATATCGAACTGTCTGTCATGTCGAACGGGACGCTTATGCCGCGGCCATCCTCGTGGCGCGGATGGAAGACAAGGCCCTGGCGCAGGCTCCTGTGTGGGACGACGTTGCCACCTTCGACGGCCGCCCGTGGCGTGGCGCAGTGGATATCCTCACTGCGGGCTATCCGTGCCAACCGTTCAGCGTGGCGGGCAAGCGGAAGGGCGCGAACGACCCGCGCCACCTCTGGCCCCATGTCGCCCGCATCGTCGGAGAATGCACGCCGCCCTTCGTCTTTCTCGAGAACGTCGCCCATCATCTCCGCCTCGGCTTTTCCGAGGTCGCCGGAAGCCTGGTCCGCATGGGCTACAGACTTACGGCGGGCCTGTTCACGGCGGCGGAAGTCGGCGCGCCCCACAAGCGCGAGCGGCTGTTCGTCCTCGCCCACCGCGAGGGAGACCACCTGGCCGACCCCGCGCGCCTGCTCGGGGAAGAGATCAAGCGGCGGGAACAGGACGGAGATGCTGCGGCTGTGGCCGACCCCGGCGGCGCGGGATGCCAAGGGCGCCAACAGCCGGGCGCATGTGGAGAAGAACGGCACAGGCCGCCGGCACATGGATCAGCTGGCAAACTT
>JALSRW010000556.1 GCA_026984595.1 Alphaproteobacteria bacterium | reverse complement strand
CCATTTCGATTACGGATTTCTCAACAACCTCCTGCGGGCGGTGGGCCTCGCCCCGGTGAAATGGCTGTTCGACCCCGATATTGCGCTGCTTTCCATCGTGCTGGTGGATGTCTGGCAGACCACGCCCATCGCCTTTCTCGTTCTGCTGGCCGGGCTGCAGGCGATTCCCGAGGAAGTGGTGGAGGCGGCCCGCCTCGACGGTGCGGGGCGGCTCCAGATCCTGCGGCGGATCACGCTGCCGCTGCTGTCCGGCCATCTCATGCTGGCGGCATTGCTGCGTACCATCGAGAGCTTCAAGCTGTTCGACAAGGTCTTCGCGCTGACCGGCGGCGGTCCCGGCAACGCCACCGAGACCCTGTCCCTCAACGTCTACCGCTCCGCTTTCCGCTTCGCGGAGGTCGGCTACGCTTCGGCCGCCGCCAGCATCATGCTGGCCGTCGCCGCCCTGCTCGCCGCCTTCTATGCCTTCCGGATCATGCGGGGAAATGGCGGATGAGGCGGGCGCTCGGCGACGGCGCACCCTTTCTCGCCGCCCTGCTGGTGGCGGTGATCGCCCTGGCACCGATCGCCTGGATGGTGGCCACTTCCTTCAAGCCGCCCGGCGAATATGTCTCCACGTCATTGCGCTTCTGGCCACAGGCGCCGACCCTGGCCCATTACGGCGAACTCTTCGGCGAGGGCTTCCTGCGGCGTCTCGCCAACTCGCTGTCGGTCACCGCCGGCAGCACGGCACTCGCCATTCTGGCCGCCTTTCCGGCTTCCTATGCCCTGGCCCGGCTGCGTTTCCCGGCGCGCCTCGACGTCGCCTTCCTGCTGCTGGTACTGGTGGTCAAGCTGCTGCCGCCGATCGTCGTCGCGGTGCCGCTGTTTCAGATCCTGCGCGCCCTCGGTCTTCTCGACAGCCTGTGGGGGCTGGTCCTTTCCTACCAGGTCTACGCGCTTCCCTTCGCCATCTGGATGCTGCTCGGCTTCGTGCGCGAAGTGCCCCGGGAGCTCGAGGAGGCGGCCATGCTCGACGGCGCCGGCCTGCCGCGGCGATTGCTGCTGGTGGTGGTGCCGGTGATGCGGGCGGGGATCGCCGCCACCGCGGTATTCGTCGCGGTGCTCGCCTGGAACGAGTTCCTGTTCGCGCTGCTGTTCATCCAGACCCCCTCGCGCTTCACCCTGCCGGTCTGGATCGCCACCTTCATCACCGAGGACGAGACCTTCTGGGGCGAGTTGATGGGCATCGGTCTGCTGTCCTCGCTGCCGGTGATGCTGGCGGTGGGCTATCTGCAGCGCTGGCTGGTGACCGGCTTCGGCGGTAGCGGCCGCTGAGGATCAGACCGCCAGCCGTGCGCATCCGCTGGTCTCGCCGAGGAGCTCGACCACCCGCTTCATCACCGCGTCGAACATTTCCTCGGTGAGCCGCCCCGTATTCATGTTGTAGCGCGAGCAATGGTAGCTGGAGACCAGCCAGGTGCCGTCCTCCAGCCGGTAGGAGGCGCCATGTCGGAACGGGAAGTCGCGCAGCCGGCAGCCGAACACCCGCAGCACCGAATCATGGGCGATGCGCCCCAGCGACAGGGCGATGCGCGGGCGCGGCTCCACCAGCAGCTCGTCCCGCAGAAAGGGGCGGCAGGTGGCGATTTCCTCGCCGGTGGGCTTGTTCTCGGGCGGTACGCAGCGCACCGCGTTGGTGATCCGGCAATCGACCGGCTCGAGATCGTCGTCGGGGCGCGCCGCGTAGCTGCCGCGGGCGAGGCCGTGACGCAGCAGCGCCGGATAGAGGATTTCGCCGGCATAATCGCCGGTGAACGGGCGGCCGGTGCGGTTGGCGCCGGCGACCCCCGGCGCGAGACCGACGATCAGCAGTGCCGCCGCCGGATCGCCGAAGGAGGGAACGGGCGCGTTGTGCCATTGCGGGTGGCGCCGGCGATTGGCCAGCCGGTAGGCCACGAGACGGGGACAGAGCGGACAGTCGCGGGGCGGTTGCGCCCGATCGCGACCTTCACCGGCCATGATAGCTGGCGTGCGGCTCGTCCTCCTCGTCCTCGTAGTCCTCTTCCTCGTACTCCTCGGCCGCCGGCAGCGTGCTCGCGGATTCGGCGGGGCGGGTGTGGGCCCGCTCGATGGCCGGTCGGAGATCCGCGAGATCGAGGAAGAAATCGGCCTGCCGCCGCAGTTCGTCGGCGACCATCGGCGGCTGGGTACGGATCGTGCTGACCACGGTGACCCGGACGCCGCGCCGCTGCAGCGCCTCGATCAGGCGCCGGAAATCGCCGTCGCCGGAGAACAGCACGACGTGTTCCACATGGGCGCTGACCTCCATCGCATCGACGGTGATCTCCACGTCCATGTTGCCCTTGAATTTGCGGCGCCCGAGCGGCTGCGCATATTCCTTCAGGGGCTTGGTGACCATCGTGTAGCCGTTGTATTCCAGCCAGTCCACCAGCGGCCGGATCGGCGAGTACTCCTGCTCGTCCAGCAACGCCGTATAATAATACGCACGAAGGAGGCGGCAGTCGGTGGAGAAATTGGTCAGCAGACGGCGATAATCGATATCGAAACCGAGGGCTCTCGCGGCCTGATACAGATTGGCACCGTCGATGAAGAGCGCGACCCGTTCGTAGGGTTCGCAGTGGTGGATAGGCTCCTCGGTCATGTTCTGTCCCCTGCCCGAAAAAACGTAATGCGGCCGTATTACCGCCGGTGGCACGGTTTGTCAGCATCCGGTATGCCGTTTTCGCGCATTGTGATCGCCGGCCACGGCGCCCGTCGCTGCCGGTCGTTGCTTGCCGTGCTGCGATGCGGTACCTATCTGAGAAATCGCCTGTCAAGCCGCGGAGCAGATTATGGCACGTATCACCGTCGAGGATTGTATTCAGCGGGTGACCAACCGCTTCGAACTGGTCATGCTGGCCGCCCAGCGGGCGCGCGACATTTCCGCCGGCGCCCCGCTCACGATCGATCGCGACAACGATAAGAATTCCGTCGTGGCCCTGCGGGAGATCGCCGAGGGCACGATCGACCTCGACCATCTGCGGTACGAGCTGATCTACGGTCTGCGGCGCTATGTCGAGGCCGAGCCGGAGGAGCCGCAGGATCTCGAGCAGGAACTCGAGGCCCTTCTTCCCACCGGCGAATTCGGCGTCGAGCAGGGCGAGGCCTTGCCGCCGCTGCCGGAAGGGGAATCCTACGCCGAGTTCGACGTCACCGACCGCGATTGAGAGTGCGGTCCGGGGAAGGAGAGGGCGTCGTGCCCGGCGAGCCGGTGCTCGAAAAGGCGACGGTGACCGAGATTCCCCGGGAGGCGGTACAGACGGCGCGGCCGCCGGCGCGGCGGCCGATCATGCGACAGTACGAGCTGGTCGAGCTCGTCCGTTCCTATGATCCCGATGTCGACGAGGATCTGCTGAACCGGGCCTATGTGTTCGCCATGAAGGCGCACGGTTCGCAGCTCCGCGCTTCCGGCGATCCCTATTTCCATCACCCGGTCGAGGTCGCCGGCATCCTCGCCCAGTACCGGCTGGATTCGGCGACCATCGCCACCGGCCTGCTCCACGATGTGGTCGAGGATACCGGGGTCTCCATCGAAGAGATCGAACGGTTGTTCGGCCGCACCGTGGCGCGACTGGTGGACGGGGTCACCAAGCTGCACAAACTGCAGCTCCAGTCGGTGCAGAGCGCCCAGGCGGAGAACTTCCGCAAGCTGCTGCTGGCGATGTCCGACGACATCCGGGTGCTGCTGGTCAAGCTCGCCGATCGCCTGCACAACATGCGCACCCTCCATTTCATCCGCGATCCCGAGCGTCGCCGGCGGATCGCCGCGGAGACCATGGAGATCTACGCGCCCTTGGCCGAGCGCATCGGCATGGAGCGGATGAAGGCGGAGCTCGAGGATCTTTCCTTCGCCGAGCTCTGGCCCGAGGCGCGCGCCGGTATCCTCCATCGCCTCGAGCAACTGCAGCGGGACGACACCGGGCTGGTCGAGCGCATCGTCGCCGAGCTCGAGAAGGTGCTGGCCGATGCCGGCATCGAGGCCGAGATCTACGGCCGGCAGAAATCGCCGCTCTCGATCTGGCGCAAGATGCAGCGCAAGAACGTGAGCTTCGAGCAGCTCTCCGACATCATGGCCTTTCGCATCATGGTCGCCTCGGTGGCCGAATGCTACGCGGCGCTGGGTGTCATCCACGGCGCCTACGCCATGCTGCCCGGGCGCTTCAAGGATTTCATCAGCACTCCCAAGCCCAACGGCTACCGCTCCCTGCACACCACGGTGATCGGTCCGGTCCAGAAGAAGATCGAGATCCAGATCCGCACCCGGGAGATGCACGAGGAAGCGGAGCTCGGGGTCGCCGCCCACTGGGCCTACAAGCAGGGCGAACATGTCACCGAAGGACGGCGCTACCGCTGGATCCGCGAACTGCTGGAAATCCTCGAACACGCCGCCGAGCCCGACGAGTTCCTCGAGAACACCAAGCTCGATCTCTATCGGGATCAGGTGTTCTGCTTCACTCCGCGAGGCGATCTGATCGTGCTGCCGCGCGGTGCCACGCCGGTGGATTTCGCCTACGCCGTCCATTCCGAGGTCGGAGATCATTGCATCGGCGCCAAGGTGGACGGCCGGATGGTGCCGCTCGACACCCACCTCGAGAACGGCGATCAGGTGGAGATTCTGACCAGCGCGCGGGCGGCGCCGACGCCGGAATGGGAGCGTTTCGTCGTCACCGGCAAGGCGCGGGCGCGCATCCGCCGCTACCTGCGCATCCAGCAGCGCGACTTCTTCATCGCCCGGGGGCGCGAGCTGGTGCAACGCCTGGCCAGGACCGAACGCGTCCAGGTCACCGAAAAGCAGCTCGAACAGGCGCGCCAGGCCTTCAACTACAAGAGCCTCGACGATCTGCTGGCGGCGGTGGGCGAGGGCAGGATCGCCGCCCGGCTGGTGCTCGAAGCGGTGCGGCCGGAGCTCAAACGGACCCGCACCGCCGCCAAGGTGATCCCCTTCCCGCGCAGCCAGAAGCCGCCGCGGCCGGCGGCCGAGCCCGGCGACAGCCCGATCATCGGCCTTCCCAGCGGTATCCTCTTCCAGTTCGCGGGCTGCTGCCATCCGGTGCCGGGGGACGACATCGTCGGCGTCATCCGTACCGGCCGGCCGGTCAACATCCATCGCCGCGACTGCAAGGTGCTGGGAAGGGTCGAGGACCGCGAGCATCGCCTGGTCGAGCTCGGCTGGAACACCCGCGGCACGGTGCCCCGCGCCGCGGCGCGGCTGCGCATCCTGGCCGTCAACCAGCCCGGCGTGCTGGGCGCCATCAGCACCATCATCGGCCAGCAGAGCGGCAACATCACCGATGTCAAGTTCGGCCGCCGCAACCCCGATCTCTACGAGCTGTTCGTCGATGTCGAGGTCGAGGGGGTGGAGCAGCTCCACCGGCTCAAGGCGGCCCTGCGCATGTCCTCGGTGGTCACCGCGGTGGAGCGGATGCGTGGCTGAGCCGGTGGTCACCGCGCCGGACGAACGGGCCGCCATCCTCCGGGAATTCCGCGCCGCCGGGGCACTGCTCGAAGGCCATTTCATCCTGAGCTCGGGGCGCCACAGCCCGGTCTATCTGCAGTGTGCGCGTGTGCTGATGGATCCGGCGCGGGCGGCGCGCCTGGTCGCCCGTCTGCGGGATCCGATCGCCGCCCGGCGGCCGGAGATCGTGGTGGCGCCGGCGCTGGGCGGGATCATCCTCGGCTACGAGCTGGCCCGCCAGCTCGGCTGTCTGTCGATGTTCACCGAGCGGGTCGAAGGACGGTTCGCGCTGCGGCGCGGCTTCGCCGTCCCGGCCGGCGCCCGGGTGGCGATCGCCGAGGATGTGGTCACCACCGGCCTCTCCACCCGGGAATGCATCGCCTGCGTGCGCGCCCATGGCGGCGAAGTGGTGGTCGCTGCCTGCCTCGTGGATCGCAGCGGCGGCGGAGCGGAGATCGGGGTGCCCCTGGTTCCGCTCATCGCCCTCGACCTGCCGAGCTACGCGCCGGACGAGGTCCCCGCCGAGCTCGCCGCCATTCCCCCGGAGAAGCCGGGTTCCCGCGAACTGTCGCGGGGCTGAGGCATCGGCGCGAGAGGCTTGCGCCGTTCTCAACTTGCAGTTTAATCTCTCCCGCATATTCGCAGCAGGAGAGAGAAGCATGGCGCAGGGAGTGGCCGCCGGCCTGCGCACCGCGCAGGTGCAGACCGTCGCCCTTCTGGGGCTCGAGGCGGTGGATGTGGAGGTCGAGGTCCAGGTCGGTGCCGGTCTTCCGGCCTTCACCATCGTCGGCCTTCCCGACAAGGCGGTGGCCGAGAGCCGCGAGCGCATCCGCGCCGCCCTCGGGGCCATGGGGCTGGCCCTGCCGACCCGACGCATCACCGTCAATCTCGCGCCGGGCGACCTCGCCAAGGAGGGCAGCCATTACGATCTGCCCATCGCCCTCGGGCTGCTGGTGGTGATGGGAGCGGTTCCGGCGGATGCCTGCGAAGGGCACATCGTCCTCGGCGAGCTGGCCCTCGATGGCGGCATCCGCCCGGTCAGCGGCGTGCTCCCGGCGGCCCTGGCCGCCGCCCGCCAGGAGCGCGGGCTGATCTGCCCCGAAGCCTGTGGCGGCGAAGCCGCCTGGCTCGCCGATGCGGTCGAGATCGTCGCGCCTTCGAGCCTGCTGCAGCTCGTCAATCACCTGCGCGGGGATCAGGTGCTGGCGCCGCCTGCGGCCGGCGTCGTCGAGGAGGCGCCGACATATCCCGACCTCGCCGATGTGAAAGGGCAGGAGACCGCCAAGCGGGCTCTCGAGATCGCCGCTGCCGGCGGCCACAATCTCCTGATGGTGGGGCCGCCGGGCAGCGGCAAGTCGATGCTGGCGGCACGGCTCGTGGGGCTGCTGCCGGAGTTGTCGCCCGAGGAAGTGCTGGAAGTGGGCATGATCCGCAGCGTCGGCGGCCGGCTGGTGGGCGGCACGCTTTCCCGGGCGCGCCCCTTCCGGGCACCCCATCACGGTGCTTCGATGGCGGCGATGGTCGGCGGCGGCAGCCATGTCCGGCCGGGTGAGGTGTCGCTGGCCCACAAGGGTGTGCTGTTCCTGGACGAGCTTCCCGAATTCGCCCGCAACGTGCTGGAGGCCCTGCGTCAGCCCTTGGAGAGCGGTCGGGTGAGCATCGCCCGCGCCAGCCTGCATGTGACATATCCCGCCCGCTTCCAGCTCGTGGCGGCGATGAACCCCTGTCGTTGCGGCCATCTCGACGACCCCTCCCTGGCCTGTGCCCGGGCGCCGCGCTGTGCGGCCCGGTACCAGAGCCGGATTTCGGGACCGCTGTTCGACCGCATCGATCTCCATATCGATGTGCCGGCGGTGTCGCCCCAGGACCTCGCCCTGCCGCCGCCCGCCGAGGGCAGCCGCGAGGTGGCGGCGCGGGTGGCGGCGGCGCGCGAGCTGCAGAAGGAGAGGCTGGCGGCGGTCGGGCGCTCCGATCTGGCGCTCAATGCGGAACTCGATGGGGAGCTTCTGGCCGAACTGGCCCCGCTCGCCACCGCCGCCACCGAAATGCTGCGCCGGGCCGCCGAGCGCCTGCGCCTTTCGGCGCGTGCCTATCACCGCATCATCCGGGTGGCACGGACCATCGCCGATCTCGACGGTGCCGAGTGCATCGGCCGCGCCCACATCGCCGAAGCCATCGCCTACCGCCGGCGGGCTCCGGCAGTGCGCTGACACCACGGGCCCCTTGCTCTCGGCGCGGGCTCGGCTAAGTCTCTTCCTGCCCGGCGAAGCCCGGCGCCAGCATCGGAGAGGGGGAAAGAGCAGCCATGTCCGCGCTC
>JALSRW010000555.1 GCA_026984595.1 Alphaproteobacteria bacterium | reverse complement strand
GGGCACCACCGTGTTGTAGGCACGGGCGAGACGGGTGATCGAATCGAGCAGGATGACCACGTCGCGATTGTGCTCGACCAGCCGCTTGGCCTTCTCGATCACCATTTCCGCCACCTGCACATGCCGTGTGGCCGGCTCGTCGAAGGTCGAGCTCACCACCTCGCCGCGGACCGTGCGCTGCATGTCGGTGACCTCTTCCGGCCGCTCGTCGATCAGCAGCACGATCAGGAAGACCTCGGGATGGTTGTGCATGATGGCATGGGCGATGTTCTGCATCAGCATCGTCTTGCCGGTCCGCGGCGGCGCCACGATCAGCCCGCGCTGGCCCTTGCCAAGGGGCGCGACGATGTCGATCACCCGGGTCGAATAGTCCTTCTGGCCCGGCACCTCGAGCTTGATCTTCTCGGTCGGGTAATAGGGGGTCAGATTGTCGAAATGCACCCGATGGCGGGCGACCTCGGGCGGATCGAAATTGATGGTGGTCGCCCGCAGCAGGGCGAAATAGCGCTCGCCTTCCTTGGGGGCGCGCACCTGGCCCTGCACCACATCGCCGGTGCGCAGGCCGAACCGGCGGATCTGCGAAGGCGAGACATAGATGTCGTCGGGGCCGGAGACGTAGTTGGTATGCGGCGAGCGAAGAAAACCGAAGCCGTCCTGGAGGATTTCGAGGACGCCCTCGCCGTAGATCGGCACACCGGTCTGGGCGAGACGCTTGAGGATCGAGAAGACGAGATCGGACTTCTTCAGCGTGCTCGCGTTCTCGATGCCGATCTCTTCCGCATAGCGCAGCAGCTCGGCCGGCGGCCGCCGCTTGAGCTCGGTGAGATTGATGCTCGGCATCGGCTCCGCCGGTGCCGCCTCTTCCGCGACCGGGGCGGCCGCCGCCACGGCTTCGGCCACCTGCGGCTGGCCGGTCGGGGCGGCAGGCGGCAGGCCGGGGATCGGCTCGGCTTCCCGGCCCTGCGATTCCACCGACGGCTGTGAGCCGCTCTCCGCTGCGCGCAGCTCGCGCCGGCGAGGACGCCGGCGGCGCGGTGCCGGGGTGGCCTCCGCCGCTTCCTTCGCGGGCTTCTCGGACTTCTCGCCTTCCGGAACTTCGCCCGGCACAGCGACCACTTCGCTGTTCGGTTCTGCTTTGTCGCTCACGGTCTTTCGCTACTCCTGTGGAAAGCGCGCTCCTGCCTGCGCATCAGGCCCACGGCCGGACCACCGCCATGACGACGATCACGAGGAACAGCACGGTCGGCACCTCGTTGGCGATCCGGTACCATCTCACCGGGTGCGGTCGCTCGTCGGCGGCGAAGCGCCGGACCTCACGCGCCAGCAACCCGTGCATCGCGGTCAGCAGCACGACGCTCAGCAACTTGATGTGGAGCCATCCTTCCCCCCAAAGCCCGGCCGTGCTGGCCAAGGCGATGCCGGCGGCCCAGGTGACGACCATGGCCGGCGTGGCGATCGCTTTGAGGAGCCGACGCTCCATGATCTTGAAGAGCTCCGACGGGGGACTGCCCGGTGCCGTATCCGCATGATACACGAAAAGCCTCGGCAAATACCACAGCCCCGCCATCCAGGCCGAGAAGGCAGCGATGTGAAGGGCCTTGATCCAGAGATAGAGATTTTCCACGATTCGCCGCTTCGCGACCCGACAGCCTCT
>JALSRW010000554.1 GCA_026984595.1 Alphaproteobacteria bacterium | reverse complement strand
TCATCCCGGAGATCATCGGTGAGGGCGGGCTGGACTGGCCGGCGGTGGCCGCCGGCACCACCCTCTTTCTGCTGCCGGTGATGATCTTCACCATCCTTCTGCGCAAGCATCTGCTGCGCGGCATCACCTTCGGAGCGCTGCGGCGATGAGCGGACCACGCCGCAGCGATCGCCGGCGCCGCTGGCTGCGGCGCGATCCGATGGAGAACCTCGCCTCGGTGGTGATCGGCATCGGCGTCTTCATGCTCATGCAACCCTATGCCATCGAGATCTACCGCTGGAGCTTTCTCGTCATTCTCACCGGCACCCTCGGCTTCGTGGTGGCCAGCCATCTGCCGCGCGGCGAGGAAGGGACATGACCGAAATTCGCCTCGAGGGGATTTCCAAGCGCTTTGCCGCGTTTCTCGCGGTGGACGCGCTCGATCTCACCGTCCCCGACGGCTGCTTCTTCGTACTGCTGGGTCCTTCGGGATGCGGCAAGACGACGACACTGCGCCTCATCGCCGGGCTGGAGATGCCCTCCGAGGGGCGCGTCCTGCTCGACGGTGAGGACGTGACCTCCCTGCGCGCCGGCAGGCGGGACATCGCCTTCGTCTTCCAGCTTTTCGCCCTCTACCGGCACATGAACGTGCGCCGCAACATCGCATATCCGCTGCGCTCGCGCGGCGTGCCACGGGCCGAGGTCGCCCGTCGGGTGGAGGAGGTGGCGCGCATGCTCCGGATCGGGCATCTGCTCGATGCCCGGATCAGCCGGCTCTCCGGCGGCGATCGCCAGCGGGTGGCACTGGCCCGGGCGGTGGTCCGGCGGCCGCGGGCCTTTCTCATGGACGAGCCGCTGGGCACGCTCGATGCCGAGTTCCGCGAACTGATGTGCGAGGAGCTCCGGGGCCTGCACGACCGCATCGGCGCCACCACCGTCTATGTCACCCACGATCAGATCGAGGCCATGCGCATGGCGGATCTGATCGCGGTGATGCACCGTGGCCGCATCGAGCAGCTCGGCTCACCGCAGGAGCTCTACCATCATCCGCGTTCGACCTTCGTTGCTCGCTTCATCGGCAGCCCGGCGATGAACCTGCTCTCCTGTGTCATCGATAGCGGGCAGGGCGCGCCGGTCCCGGTCCTGGCGGGGGTGCGCCTCGAGGATCTGCCGGTGCCGGCCGCCGCCGGGGAGGCGACGCTCGGGATCCGGCCGGAGCATATACGGATCGACGAGGGTGCGCCGTTGCGGGGCGAAGTGGTCGCTGTCGAATATCTGGGAGCGCGCCAGGTGGTGACCGTCGCGGGACCCTTCGGCGCCCTCAAGCTGCGCGCTCCCAACACCCTGCGCCTTTCCTTCGGCGATCGTCTCGGGGTGTCCTTTGACCCGGCTTCCGTGCTCTGGTTCGATGGCGCCGGGCGCTCGTTGGAGACGCTCCGCAGCCGGGAGGCGGCGCGTGGCTGATTTGCGACTGGAGAACGTCTCCAAGAGCTTCGGGGCGATCCGCGCCGTGCGCGAGCTCGACCTCACTCTCGCCGATGGCGAGTTCCTGGTGCTGCTGGGACCGACCGGGGCGGGGAAGACCACCACGCTCAGGCTCGCCGCCGGGCTGGAGAAGCCCGATACGGGCCGCGTCCACATCGCCGGCGAGGATGTCACCGAGCTGCCCCCGGCGGCGCGGGACGTCGCCTTCGTGTTCCAGACCTTTTCGCTCTATCCCCATCTCGACGTCCGCGACAATCTGGCTTTTCCCCTGCGTGCCCCGGTCCGACGCCTCGGCGAGCGCGAGATCCGCAAACGGGTCGAGGAGGTGGCCGAAATGCTGGGCATTGCCGGCAAGCTCGCCAACCGGGCGACGCAGCTCTCCGGCGGCGAGATGCAGCGGGTGGCCATCGGCCGGGCACTCGTGCGCGAGCCGCGGCTGTTCCTGATGGACGAGCCGCTCTCCTCGCTGGACGCCAAGCTGCGCGAGAATCTGCGCATCGAGCTCAAGCGTATCCAGCGCGAGCTCGGCGCCACCATCCTCTATGTCACCCACGACCAGATCGAGGCCACGACCATGGCCGACCGCATCGGTGTGCTGGAGGCGGGCGAACTGCTGCAGCTCGCACCGCCCCGCGAGATCTACGACCGCCCGGCGGAGGTGCGGGTGGCGCGAAGGCTGGGTTCGCCGGCGATCAATCTGCTGGCGGCGGAGCGGGCGCCGGAGCTGGTGCCGAAGCCGGGGGTGGCGCGGATCGGGATCCGGCCCGAGGATATCGCCCTCGGGCGGGGCGGATTCGAGGCACGGGTGCGCCATGTCGAGCCGCTCGGCGCGGATACGGTGGTGCTGCTCGAGTTCCGTGAGACACGGCTGCATGCGCTGAGCTCCGGGCGCAACGGCCTGCAGAGCGGCCAAGAGGTGACCTTCGACCTCGCACGCCACCGTCTCCTGTTCTTCGACGGGCAGGGGCGGCTCCTCCATACCACGGACGCGGGATGAAACATGACGACGGATCTCGTACGGGACCTGATCGAACGCGCCACGGGACGAATCGTCGAGCATGCCGAGGAACTCACGGCGCTCGACCGGGCGATCGGCGACGGTGATCACGGCATCAACATGCAGCGGGGGTTCGAGGCCCTGCGTGACGAGGTGGACAGGCTCGCGGCACTCGATCTCGCCGCGGCCCTCCAGCAGGCCGGGATGATCCTGGTGAAGACGGTGGGCGGTGCCTCCGGACCGCTCTACGGCAGTCTGCTCATGGGCATGGGCAAGGCGGCAAAGGAGGGCGCCGGCCCGGCCGCCCAGCTCGCGGAGGGGGTCGCCATGGTCGCGCGCCGGGGCAAGGCCGATCGCGGTTGCAAGACCATGCTGGACGTGCTGATCCCGGTACAGGAATGCCTGAGCGAGGCGGCCGATGCGCCGCTGCCGGAGCTCTTGCGGCGCCTGCGCGAAACCGCGGATGCCGCCCTGGAGGCGACCCGCGACATGGTGGCGACACGTGGGCGGGCTTCCTTTCTGGGCGAGCGCTCGCGCGGTCATCTCGATCCCGGCGCGGCCTCGAGCCGGCTTCTGGTCCACGCGGTCTGTGATGTGCTGGAGAAGCGGTCGTGAGCAGCACCGTCGGCATCGTCATCGTCTCCCACTCCCCGAAGGTGGCCGAAGGGGCGGCCGAGATGGCCCGCCAGATGGTCGGTGATACGGTGCCGCTCGCCCATTGCGGGGGCGATCCGGCGGGCCGGCTCGGCACCGATCCCGAAAGGATCCGCGAGGCCATCGAGCGCGTGTGGAGCGAGGCGGGGGTGGCGGTGTTCGTCGATCTGGGCGGCGCCGAGATGAACAGTGAAATGGCGATCGAGATGCTGGAAGAGCCGCGGCGCGGACGGGTGCGGATCTGCAACGCGCCGCTCGTGGAAGGTGCGGTGGTGGCGGCGGCGGAGGCCTCCTCGGGCTCGGATCTCGATGCCGTCTGTGCGGTGGCGGAGGACTTCAACCCGTGAGCACCGCCCGCGCCACGGTGGCGCTGACCGCACCGGTCGGGCTCCACGCCCGCCCCGCCGTCAAGCTCACCCGTCTCGCCAAGCGCTTTCCGGCGCGGGTCCGCCTGCGGCACCTGCCCGACGGCGAGCCGGTGGATGCCAAGAGCATCGTCCGGGTGATGGGGCTCAAGCTCAGGACCGGGGCGGTGCTCGAATTCGAGGCCGAGGGGGAAGGCGCGCGGGAGGCGGTGGAAGCCCTCTGCGCGCTGGTGGCGGCGAATTTCGAGGATGCCGGGCATGGCTGAGCGGCGCCATGCGGGGCGGCCGGCTTCCCCGGGCATCGCTCTCGGGCCGCTGGTGGTGTGGCGGCCGGCCGGGGCTTCGCCCGCCGGCACGGGCGGCGGCGGAGAGGCGGAACGGGAGCGCTTCGAGGCGGCTTGTCTGTCCGCCCGGGACGAACTCGCCGGCCTCGCCGATCGCGACGGTGCACTGGCCGCCGAGGTTCTCGATTTCCAGCGCGAGTTCCTGACCGATCCGGAATTCCTGGACGGGGTACGCGAAGCCCTGCGGCGGGGATGCTCGGCGGCGGCCGCGGTTCGCGAGGTGTTGGGGGAACATATCGCCCTGTTCCACGGGGAAGAGGACGAGTATTTCCGCGCCCGCACCGAGGATCTGGTCGATCTGCGCGACCGTCTGCTGGCGCTTCTGGAGGGAGCCGGCAGCACGCCGCCGGGCCTGCCCGAGGGGGCGATCCTGCTCGCTCCCGAACTCACCCCCTCGCGTTTCCTGGCCCTCGATCGAAGGACCCTGGGGGGCATCGCCCTCGAGGGCGGCAGTGCCTCCGGCCACATGGCCATGCTCGCCCGCGCACGCGGTGTGCCGCTGGTGGTGGGTCTCGGGAAACTGCCGGGTGCCGCCGGCGAGGCGGCTCTCGATGGCGAAGAGGGCCTGCTCGTCCTCGACCCGACGCCAGAGACCCGCGCCCGCTTCGCGCGTCGCCGCCGCGCGCTCGAGGAGGAAACGCGGGCACTGCACGGCCATGCCGGGGGGCCGTTTCGCACCGCGGCCGGCGAGCGGGTGGAGATCTGCATCAATGTCGACGATCCCTCGGCGCTGGAGGAGGCGACGATCGCCGCCTGCGAGGGGGCCGGTCTGGTGCGCACCGAGTTCCTCTTCTTCGGCCGGTCGGAGCCGCCGGACGAGGAGCAGCAGTACCGCGCCTATCGCGATCTGCTGGCGCGATTCGCCGGCAAGCCGGTGCGGTTCCGCACGCTCGACGTGGGCGGCGACAAGCCGCTTCCCGGGATCACCGCCGAGGAGGCCAACCCGTTTCTGGGATTGCGGGGCATCCGCCTGAGCCTCGCCCGGCCCGAGCTGCTCGAAACGCAGCTCCGGGCGCTCTTGCGAGCGGCCTGTCAGGGTCCGCTCGAGATCATGCTGCCGATGGTGACCCTGCCGGAAGAGCTCGACGAGGTGCGAGCGATGCTCCTGCGCCTGCGCGAGGCGTTGGCCGCCGAGGGCGAGTCCCCGCCGCTGCCGCCGCTCGGCATGATGGTCGAGGTGCCGGCCGCGGCCCTCACCCTGGAGCGCTTCGAGGCCGATTTCTTCTCCATCGGCAGCAACGATCTCGTGCAGTATCTGCTGGCCGCCGCACGTGACGGGACCGGGCCGGTGGCCGCGCTGTTCGATCCGCTTCACCCGGCCGTGCTGCGCCTCGTCGGCGAGGTCGTGGAAGTGGGCAGGGCGCGCGGCATTCCGGTCGGCCTGTGCGGCGAGATGGCGGGCGATCCCGTCGCTCTCGGAAGGCTGCTGGAACTGGGGCTGCGGTCGATCTCGGTAGCGCCTTCCGCTCTCGCCCGGGCGGCCGCGACCGTGCGCCGTTTCGGGAGCTGAGATGAGTCCGCGCATCCGCGACGGGAGACGTGCAGCGATCGCTGCCTACAAGGGGCTGCTGCGGGATTGCATCGACCGCCGCCCCTCGGGGTTGCGCGGGCGTCTCGCGCGGGCACTCGGCAAGCACAAGAGCTTCGTCTCGCAGATCACCAACCCGGCCTACGACGTGCCGATCCCCGCCGGCGACCTGCCGGTCATCTTCGAGGTCTGCCATCTCACCCCCGAGGAGCGGCGCCGCTTTCTGGAGCTCTACGAGAAGGCGCATCCGCGGGATGTGCGCCGGGCGTCGCCGCGGGCCAGCGCGCCGCACGAGATCCGCATCGCCCTGCCGGCCTTCACCCGGGTCGAGACCGCGCTCGAGATCGAGGCCACGATCCGCGAATTCGCGGCGCGGCTGATCCGCATCGCCCGGCTCGCCGAAACCACCGACCGCAACGAGGATCAGGGAGGCAAGGGATGAAGAAGTTCGTGAACCGCGTCGAGGACATGCTGCCCGAGGCGCTGCGCGGTTTCGCCCGCGCCCATGCCGATCTCGTGGAGCTTCACACCGATCCGGTATTCGTCATCCGCAGCACGCCCATCCCCGCCGGCAAGGTGGCGCTGATTTCCGGCGGCGGTTCGGGGCACGAACCGCTGCATGCCGGCTTCGTCGGCCGGGGTATGCTCGATGCCGCCTGTCCGGGCGCGGTGTTCACCTCGCCCACCCCCGATCAGATGCTGGCCGCAGCCGAGGCGGTGGATTCGGGAGCCGGGGTGCTGTTCCTCGTCAAGAACTACGAAGGCGATGTCATGAATTTCGAGATGGCCGCCGAGATGTACGAAGGCGAGCATGCTTCCGTGCTCGTCAACGACGATGTGGCGGTGGAGGATTCCACCTGGACCACCGGCAGGCGCGGTGTCGCGGGCACCGTGATCGTCGAAAAGATCGTCGGTGCCGCCGCCGAAGAGGGCGCCGATCTCGCCGCTCTGAAAGCTCTCGCCGAGAGGGTGGTCGCGGCCACCCGCTCGATGGGCGTGGCGCTCACGAGCTGCATCGTGCCCGCCGCCGGTACACCCACCTTCGAAATCGGCGAAGACGAAATGGAGATGGGGGTGGGCATCCACGGCGAGCCCGGAAGACGGCGGACGAAGCTGGCATCCGCCGATTCCATCGCCGCCGAGATGCTGGAGAGCATTCTTTCCGATCTCGGTGCGAAGCGGGGCGAGCCCGTGCTGCTGCTGGTCAACGGTCTCGGCGGCACGCCGCTGATGGAGCTTTGTCTCGTCTTCGATGCAGCCGCCCGCGTCCTCGACGACCGTGGGCTCGTGATCGCCCGGTCCCTGGTCGGCAACTACTGCACATCCCTGGAGATGGCCGGCTGCTCGCTGACCGTCACCCGCATGGACGACGAGCTCCTGCGCCTCTGGGACGCCCCGGTCCACACCCCCACCCTCCGATGGTGAGGCGGGCGGCGGGTCCGGAGTCGGCGGTGGTTCCCACCGCCCGACCTCGGTGACGCCGAGCCCTTGTTAGCCATCGCAACGTTTCCAGTCGCGGACGAGCGCGGACTGCCATGGAGACTCGGGCCAGCCAGGTTTCCCGCGTTCCCTGTGGAGCCGGTCCAGGAAATCGATGATCGTTTGGCCGCGAAAACCCAACTCGCGCAGAACGCAACCGAGAACCGTTCCCGTTCGGCCACGACCGCCGAGACAGTGGACGACGACCCCTCGGCCGGAGCGCAGGGCATCTCCGATCCGAGATACCACCTTTCGGATTCTCGTTTCTTCTCCATCGGGATCGTCCGGGTAACCGCCATCTGCCAGATCCTGTAGCGGCTCATCGAACAAGACGGTCAGCGGAGTGACGTCGCACCCTCTGGGGTGCAGCGACACGACATAGGAGAAGCCGGCCTCGTATATTTTCGGCCATGGGAAACCCGGCCATGGTTTCCGCATGCCGGCCAAAGGTGCGGGCTCGGTCAGGACCCAGAAAAAATCACGGGGGATCGACACGCCCGGGATCGGTTGTGCCTGGGAGGGGAGGATCAGCTTCATCCGACGGCCGTGCTTGCTAAAAGATAGAAGAAAGAAAAGGGGACTGGCGTCTGTCGGCAGGAGGAGATGGCGGAGGCGGAAAGACTCGCTTCTGTACGGCCTGTTGCCGTGCCACGGTCCGACAGACGGCCGTCCCGAGGATCGCCACCACGTTGTCGCGGGTCCGGTTATCTATGGGGCTTGCGGTCCATTGTCGAGATTGAAGGTGTGTCCACATCACCGTGGCGAGAAGCGCCGCCGTCCGCCCCATTCCAACTCGATGGCGGGGGACAGTTAGCGTTCGGAAAGGAGCCGCCCGAAGCCGGGGAGGGGATCGTGGATGCCGCTCAGTCGCAGCATCTGCCAGCCGAGTGCCTGGTTGCTGGAAATCGCCGGGATTCCGGTGCGCTGCTCGAGCTCCTCGAGGATGTCGAGACAGCGGAGGCTGGTACAGGAGATCACCAGCGCCTCGCAGGCGGCGCTCTTTGCCA
>JALSRW010000553.1 GCA_026984595.1 Alphaproteobacteria bacterium | reverse complement strand
GGTCGGGCCGGACTATATCGATCCCGCCTTCCACGCCCGGGCCACGGGCCGCCCCTGTGCCAATCTCGATAGCTGGGCGATGCGCTTTTCGACCTTGGCCGGCCTTCTCGAGGAGACCGGACGCCGGTCCGATCTGGTCATCGGCGAAGGGGTCATGGGCCTGTTCGACGGGGCACCCGACGGCAGCGGCTCCACTGCCGATCTCGCCGCCCTGTTCGGCCTGCCGGTCGTGCTGGTGGTCGAGGCCCAGAAACTCGGCCAGTCGGTGGCGGCCATCGTCGAGGGGTTCCTGCGCTTTCGGGAGGATGTCGAGATCGTCGGTCTGGTGCTGAACCGGATCGGCAGCCCGGCACATGCCGAGATCCTGCGGGAGGCCTGCGATGCGCGCTTTTCCCTGCCGCTTCTGGGCTGCATTCCGCGCCACGCCGACCTGCATCTGCCGGAGCGGCATCTGGGGCTGGTGCAGGCCAGCGAGCATCGCCACCTCGCCGATGCCATCGAGCGGGCGGCGGACGTCGTCGAGCGCCATCTCGATCTGGCCCGCATCCTGCGCCTCGCCCGTGCTCCTTCGGTATCGGTGCTGGCCAGCACCGTGCGACCGCTGCCGACACCCGGCCAGCGCATCGCGGTGGCCCGCGACGAGGCCTTCGCCTTCGCCTATGCCAGCGTTCTCGAAGGCTGGCGGCGACAGGGCGCCGAGATCCTGTGCTTCTCGCCGCTCGCCGACGAGGCTCCCGACCGAACCGCCGATGCCGTCTATCTGCCGGGCGGCTATCCCGAGTTGCACGCGGAGCGGATCGCGGCCAACGCGACCTTTCTCGAAGGGCTGCGCGAGGCCGCGGGTCGCGGCGCCTTCGTCTTCGGCGAGTGCGGGGGATACATGGTGCTCGGCCGGGAACTGGTCGATCGCGCCGGCGCGAGCCATGCCATGGCCGGCCTCCTGCCGGTGCGCACCAGCTTCGCCAGGCCCCGGCTGCATCTGGGATATCGGGAAATGATCCTCGCCGAGCGCTCACCCCTCGGCCACATCCGCTGCGGCTTCCGGGGCCACGAGTTCCATTTCGCGGAAGAGCTGGAGCGGGGCGGAAAGCCGCTCTTCTCGGAAGTCCGGGACGTGCGTGGCAGGAGCCTCGGGACGGCCGGCGTTCGCGAGGGGTCGGTGGCCGGTTCCTTCCTGCATCTGATCGACCGGACCGATCACCTGCGGGCGCTGCCCTGACGACGCTGGCTGCCAACTGGATGTCGCCTGCAGGGCATGACGGCAGCGGCGGACGCGTCACAGTCCGCGGCGGTGGCGGAGGGAACCGTCGCCGCTTTTCATCGTCGAAGTGGATCCCATGACAAGCCAGGACAGCCCCGAGCCGGACTATATCATCGTCGGTGCCGGAAGTGCCGGTTGCGTTCTCGCCAGCCGCCTCAGCGAGGATCCTTCGCTGCGGGTGCTGCTGCTCGAATATGGAGGGACCGATGCCGGCCCCCTGATCCAGATGCCGGCCGCCCTTTCCTATCCGATGAACATGCGGACCTACGACTGGGGCTACTGGAGCGCGCCCGAACCGGCACTCGGCGGCCGCCGTCTGCAATGTCCGCGCGGCAAGGTGATCGGCGGCTCCTCCTCGATCAACGGCATGGTCTATGTGCGCGGCCACGGCCGCGATTTCG
>JALSRW010000552.1 GCA_026984595.1 Alphaproteobacteria bacterium | reverse complement strand
AGCCCGTGCAGGATTTCCTCCTGCGGATGCGACGCAAGGGTGTGTCCGTTCTGCTCGTTCATCATGCCGGAAAAGGAGGTCAGCAACGCGGCACCAGCCGGCGCGAGGACGTGCTGGACACGGTGATCGCCTTGCGCCGGCCGGCCGATTATGAAGCCGTCGAGGGGGCGCGGTTCGAGATCCACATCGAAAAGTCGCGTGGTGTCATGGGCGACAAGCTCGCTCCCTTCGAGGCGAAGTTGGAAGTATGCAACAGCGCCGTTGTGTGGTCCCGCAAGAGCCTGGCCGATGTGGAAAAGACGCGGGTTGCCGAGCTCGTAGCCGACGGTCTCACCGTCCGCGAGATCGCCGCGGAGCTCGGAGTTTCGGTCGGCAAGGCGCACAAACTCAAGAAAAAGACCGAGGCCGCGGAGTCCGTCAAATGAGTCTCAAGGAATTGGCCGCGGCGCTGCGGAAGCGTGAACACGTGAATGAACACGGTGTGAACACGGGCCGAAAGCGTGTTCATCCGGCGTCAAACCAAAATGAACACGCGAAGGCTGATTTTTCAACGGGTTACGAACGAAGATCCACCATGTTCACGTGTTCATCCCCTATAGGGCGTGAACGCGTGAACACGCTTCCACAGCGTGAACACGAGAATGAACACGGTGTGAACACGCCCGGTTCGAGCCCTTCGGGTGCGGACCCGTACCGCCGGGTTGCGGAGATGGTGCTCCGCTACGTCCGGGGCGACCGCGAAGGGGCGATCCGCGAACTCACCGCGGCCCTGGAAGCGACCGCACCGCACATGGTGGCGGCTCTGTGGACGGCGGAGCGGCTGCTGCGTCTTGCGAGCGTCAACCGCGAACGCGGGATGCGCCGCATCCTGGAAGCGCTGGCCGATGCCGAGCAGGCGCACATCGAGAGTATCCACACCCGCGCCGAAATCGCCCTCGATCCTGCCCTGGCCGACGACCCGGCCGAGGTGACCCTGCGGGAGGGCGTCGAATGACAATACAAATCGCGGCGCACGGCCGCCTGGGCGAGGATCCGAAGGAGATCGCCACATCCTCGGGCAAGGCGATGGCCGTGGCTTCCCTGGCCGTTTCGATCGAGGAACGAGGCGCCGGCGATCCGCCGCCGTTGTGGATCGGCATTCTCGCCTTCGGCCGGACCGCCGAGGAGCTGTTGCGGCACCGCAGGGGCGATCTGCTGTCGGTCGCCGGCAGACTGCAACGCAAGCGCTGGACCGACCGCGACGGGCGGGAACGCGAACGCCTCGAGGTGGTGGCCGACAGTCTGGTCAGTGCCCGCACGGTGCGCCCTGCCGGCGGCAGGAAGCGCGAGGGCGAGCGATCGGGTGCTGCTGCGGAGGCCCGGCATGCCGTGCGCGCCCAGGCGCCCGCCCATGCCGGGCCGGGCGATCAAATCCCGTTCCGGGCCGAGGGGCGCGGCGGATGAAGGGGCCGACCGTTCCGACGTGCAAAAGGAAGCGGGCGTTCCTGGACGCCCTGCGGAAGGGATGCACGGTGCGCTCCGCCGCCGCGGTCGCCGGGGTGAACCGCACGACCCCCTACGACTGGCGCAAGAACGACCCGGCCTTTGCGGAAGAGTGGAAGCGTGTCGAGGATCTGGCCGTCGCCGAGCTCGAACGGCGGGCCTGGGCGCGAGCGCTCGACGGTGAAAGCGACACGATGACCATCTTCTTGCTGAAGACGCGCGGGCCGGACTGCTACAAGCAGCGGACGCGCGTCGAGCTTTCCGGCTCGGCGCGGCTCGACGTGACACACAGCCTCACCGGCGAGGCGGCGGCGCTCCTGGAGGAACTGCGGCGACGGGTGCAGGCCGTGCCGGAGCCGCCCACCCTCGAGGGCGAGGCGGAGGCGGTCGAGGGCGAGACCGCACCCGATGCCGCGGCGCTCAAGGCCGCCCTCCTCGCGAACGTGGCGAAGGATGACGAGGGCGAGGACTGACCGGCGAGAGGAGCCGTTCCGCCATCCGCGTGGCGACAGGGTGGCGACAAACGGGAATTCGGGCGATCGGCCGTTTCGGCTAAGTCTTTGAAATCATTGGCGCGCCCGGGAGGACTCGAACCCCCAACCTTCTGATCCGTAGTCAGATGCTCTATCCAATTGAGCTACGGGCGCGCGTGCCCATTGGCGGGCGTCCCTTTAGCCGCTCGGCGCGGTCATGGCAAGCGCCGATGGCGCCGCTCCGCCGTGCCTAGGGCAGTGCCCAGAAGATATAGCCGGCGGCCGCCATGGCAATGGCCGTCAGGGCGAACAGGAGGAGGATCACCGAACCGTAACGCCGCATCACCGGGTCCGCTGCTGGCTCCCTCAAGACTGGAGCAGCGGCGGGCAGGGCGCCAGAGCGACCGCTTGCCGCAACCCCCCGTCATCCGCCTCCGCCGCGGGCACGCGCGCCCCAGATGCCGCTGGCCGCGATCAGCGCCGCACCGAGCCCGGTCCAGAGGTCGAGGGACTGGCCGAAGACCAGCCAGCCGAGCAAGGCCACGAAAGGCAGGCGCATGTAGTCGAAGGGCAGGACGCGCCCGGCATCGGCGGCATTGAGCGCCCGGCTCATGCAGTAGTGGCCGCTGCTGCCGACGAGCCCCAGCAGCAGGAAGAACAGGAGCTCGGGGGCCTCCGGGGTGCGCCAGACGGGCAGCGCCAGCATGCCGGAGAGCGGGGTCAGCAGCAGCACCATCCAGGTGACGATGACGGCCGGAGCCTCGGTCCGGCCCAAAAGCTTGACCAGCACCGTCGAGGCGCCCCAGATGAGCGCCGTGAGCAATGCCACCGGCGCCGCCGGATCGAGCACCCGGGCGCCCGGCCGGAGGATCACGAGGGCACCCAGAAAGGCCCCGAAGACGGCCAGCAGGCGCCGCCGCGACAACGGCTCCCCCAGAAACGGCACTGCCAGCAAGGTGGCGAAGATCGGCGCGGTGAAGCTGAGCGCGGTGGCCTCGGCCAGCGGCAGCGTCGAGAGTACCCAGAACCACAGGCTCATGGCCGAAAGGCCGAAGCCTGCGCGCAGCAGATGCAACCCCGGGCGGCGGCTGCGCAGCACCGAGCCGCCGTGGCGCAGGAGCCATGGCAGCATCACCAGAAGGCCGAAGAAATTGCGGAAGAAGACGATCTCGAAGACGTGCTGGCGGGCGGCGAGATAGCGCACCAGCGTGATCATCACCGAAAAGCAGGCGGCCGCGGCCACCATCCACAGGGCGCCGCGCACCGGGCCGCTCGGCCCGGCGAGCCACCGCGCAGGGGCGTTCGCCGCGGTCGGTTGCAGACCTCTCCGCGAATTGCCGCGAGCCACCATGCCGGCAGCATAGGCTCACCGCTGGTCGGCGACCATCCTCGCCCCCGCATGGCGGCCATGCACGAGAGGCCGGGCGCCGCCTTCAGAAGAAGCGACGGTCGGCGGCGTAGGGGGCGAGATCGAGACCGGGATCGCGACCGGCCACCAGATCGGCGATGATGCGCCCGCTCGAGGGCCCCAGCGTCAGGCCCAGATGCTGGTGGCCGAAGGCCAGATAGAGATTGGCGCTGCGCGGCGCCCGACCCAGCACCGGCAGTCCGTCCGGCAGCGACGGGCGCAGGCCGAGCCATTCGCTGTCGATGCCGCCGGTAAGGCCGGGCAGCAGGCGGCGGGCCTTCGGCACCAGCCGCCGCGGCCGGGAATAGTCGGGGGGTGCGGTGGGGCTCGCCAGCTCGACCCCGGTGGTGAGGCGGATGCGGTTCTCGATGGGGGCGAGGAGAAAGCCTTCCTCGATGCCGTAGACCGGATGGGCCAGCGGGCAGTTCTCCGGATCGAGCATGAGATGATAGCCGCGCTCCGCCTCGAGCGGCACCCGGATGCCGGCCGCGGCGGCGAGCGCGCGGGAGAAGACGCCGGCCGCGAGTACCACCAGATCGGCCTCCAGATCCCCCCGGTCGGTGACGACACCGGCAACTTCGGCGCCGCGCCCCAGGAATCCGGTCGCCCGCGCCTGCAGCCAGCGCCCGCCCCGGGCCTCGAAGGCGCGCAGGATGCCACGGGTATAGGCGAGCGGGCTCGCCACATGGCGATCGGCGGTGAGCCACAGTGCCCGGCGCAGATCCGCGCCCAGGGCCGGCTCCAGAGCCAGGAGCTCCTCGCGCCCGAGGATGCGGTAGGGCAGCGAGAAGCGATCGAGCGCCGCCCGCTCCTCGGCGGTCGCCCTCTCGAACCGGCGCGGATCGCGGGCCACCTTGAGCCAGCCGGTGGGCCGCACGAGGCCGGCCAGGCCGCATTCGGCGATCACCAGATCGTGCGCCGCATCGGCCCTGCCGACCAGAGCGAACAGGGCCTCGCCCAGCTCCCGCGCCCGCCCCGGGCGGGCGGCGAGCACGAAACGCAGGAGCCAGGGCAGGAGATGCGGCAGATAGCGCCAGCGCAGCCGGAACGGCGCATCGCGGTCGAACAGCATAGCCGGCACCGACAGCAGCAGCGAGAGCCGGGCCAGCGGCAGGCAGCTTTCCACGCTCAGCACACCGGCATTGCCGAAGGAGGTGCCGGTGCCCGGTTCGCGGGGATCGAGAAGGGTCACCTCGTGACCGTCGCGGGCGAGGAACCAGGCACAGGAAGTGCCGACGATGCCGGCGCCGATCACCACCGCCTTCATCGGCCGGGCTCCGTGCGCCAGCCGTTGCCGCCGGCTTCCCGGAAATGGGCGAGCAGGGCGTCGATGAAGGCGCGTAGCACGGGGCTGGTCTGGCGGTGGGGCGGATAGACCGCGAAGATCCCCACCTCCTCGCCGCTCCAGTCCGGCAGCAGGATCCTGAGCCGGCCCGCCTCAAGTTCGCGGACGACCATGAAGGCCGGCAGCCGGGCGACGCCGAGACCGGCGCAGGCCGCCTCGCGCAGCATGTCGCCATTGTTGGCCGAGAGTGTGCCCTGGACGCGCACCGTCACCGCCTCCCCTTCCCGTTCGAAGCGCCATTCGTCCGGCCGGCGTCGGTAGAGATAGCGGAGACAGTTGTGGGCGGCGAGATCGCGGGGGTCGGCGGGCGGCCCGTGGCGCTCGAGATAGGTCGGGCTGGCCACGCAGCAGGAGGCGGCGGTGCCCAGCCGGCGGGCCATGAGGCTGCTGTCCTCGAGCCGGCCGATGCGGATCGCCACATCGTAGCCGTCACCCACCAGATCGACGTAGCGGTCCTCGAGGGTGAGATCCAGCGCCACCTCGGGATAGCGTTCCAGAAAGCGGGCGACGAAACCGCCCAGATAGAGGACACCGAAGGTCATCGGCGCGCTGACCCGGAGCCGGCCGCGCGGGTTGCGGGCATGGGCCAGCAGCATGGCCTCGGTATCGGCGAGCTCGGCCATCAGACGCCGGCAGTTCTCGCGGTACACTTCGCCGAGTCCGGTCAGCGCCAGCTTGCGGGTGGTACGGTGCAGCAGCCGCACCCCGAGCCGTTCTTCGAGGAGCCGGATCCGCTTGCTGACGGTCGATTTGGTGGTCCCGAGCGCCCGCGCCGCGGCCGAGAAGCTGCCGCGTTCGGCCACCGCCAGAAAGGCCTCGATCGCCCGCAACCTGTCCAACCGCCGTCGCTCCTCCGCTCCCGCCGGCGATTGCCGCACCGCGAAAAACGCCTAAAGTCGGGTCCGGCCCCGCCCCGGCCCGTTGTACCGCTGCTTCCCGCGAAGGAAAGTGCCCGTGACCGCCGAATTGACGATAGCCCTCGCCCAGATCGACACCCTGGTCGGCGATCTCGACGGCAATCTCGAGAAGATGCGGCTGTGGCGCCGGCGCGCCGCCGAGGCCGGAGCCCGCCTCGTGGCTTTCCCGGAACTGGCGCTGTGCGGCTATCCGCCCGAGGATCTGGTGCTCAAGCATGCGCTCACCGATTATGCGCGCGAGCTGGTCGAGGCCTTCGCCGCGGAGACCGCGGATGGCGGCCCGGCGGTGGTGCTCGGCACGCCCTGGCGCGAGCCGGGTGCCGCGAAGCCCACCAACAGCGCGGTGGTGCTGGACGGCGGCCGCATCCTGGCGCGCATCGACAAGCATGCCCTGCCCAATTACGGCGTGTTCGACGAGCTGCGGGTGTTCGAGGCCGGACCGATCCCCGGCCCGGTGCGCCTGCCGCTCGACGGGGGCGGCGCCATCCGCCTCGGGGTGATGATCTGCGAGGACATGTGGGTGGAGGATGTGGCCGAGGGCCTCGAGGAAACCGCCGCCGAGTTCCTGCTGGTCATCAACGGTTCGCCCTTCGAGCTCGACAAGCACGATGTGCGGATCCAGCGGGCGGTCGCCCGGGTCACCGAGACCGGTCTGCCGCTCGCCTATGTCAATCAGGTGGGCGGGCAGGACGAGCTGGTGTTCGACGGCGGTTCGTTCCTGCTCGATTCCGGCCGTCGGCTGCGCGCCCAGGCCCGCTTCTTCGAGGAGCATCTGCTGCTGCTGCGGATCGTGCGCGACGAGGAGAGCGAATGCTGGCGGCCCGAGGGTGACGCCGAACTCCACCGCCCCCCCGAACATTGCGAGCAGATCTACCGGGCGATGGTCCTGGGCCTGCGCGACTATGTCGAGAAGAACGGCTTTCCGGGGGTGGTGCTGGGCCTTTCCGGCGGCATCGATTCGGCCCTGTCGGCGGCGGTGGCGGTGGATGCGCTCGGTGCCGACCGGGTACGGGCGCTGATGATGCCTTCCCGCTACACCTCGAAAACCAGCCTCGAGGATGCCGCCGAGGTCGCCCGTCGCCTCGGCATCCGGCTCGACGAGATCGCCATCGAGCCCGCCTATTCCGCCTTCCTGGAGATGCTGGCGCCGCTGTTCGACGCCCTGCCGCCCGACACCACCGAGGAGAACATCCAGGCACGCGCCCGCGCCGTGGTGCTGATGGCGGTGTCCAACAAGTTCCGGCCGATGCTGCTGACCACCGGCAACAAATCGGAGATGTCGGTGGGCTACGCCACCCTCTATGGCGACATGTGCGGCGGCTTTTCGGTGCTCAAGGACGTCTACAAGACCACCGTCTTCGCGCTGGCACGCTGGCGCAACGCCAGCCGTCCGCCCGATTGCCTCGGCCCGACGGGCGAGGTGATCCCCGAGCGGGTGATCGAGAAGCCGCCCTCGGCCGAACTCCGCGAAAACCAGAAGGACGAGGATTCGCTGCCGCCCTATGCGCTGCTCGACGAGATCCTCAAGGGGCTGATCGAGGAGGATCTGTCACCGGTCGATCTCGTGCGCCGCGGCTTCGATCCGGACACCGTGCGGCGGGTCTCGACCATGCTCGATCTCGCCGAATACAAGCGCCGTCAGGCCCCGCCCGGGGTCAAGATCACCCGCCGCGCCTTCGGGCGCGACCGCCGCTATCCGATCACCAACGCCTTCCGGCGGACCGGTATCGCCGCGCTCGGCGGGGCGCGCTGAGGGGGCCGCGAGGCGGCCGCCGGCCCGCGTTGTATCGGCCGCGGGGCTGCTCTATATAGCGCTGGCAGGCGGGCGGTCCGCAGCGGCATCGCCCCCTATCCTCATGCTTTGGAGCAAGAAGCGACATGGCCCGGCGAAGGCGCGTGTACGAGGGCAAGGCCAAGGTCCTGTTCGAGGGACCGGAGCCGGGAACGCTGATCCAGTACTTCAAGGACGACGCGACCGCCTTCAACAGGAAGAAGCATGCGATCATCACCGGCAAGGGGGTACTCAACAACCGGATTTCCGAATATCTGATGCTCCGCCTCGGCGAGATCGGCATCCCCACCCATTTCATCCGCCGCCTCAACATGCGCGAGCAACTGGTGCGCGAGGTCGAGATCATCCCCGTCGAGGTGGTGGTGCGCAACTACGCCGCGGGCTCGCTGGCCGAACGCTTCCACATCGAGGAAGGCACCCTGCTGCCGCGCTCGATCGTCGAATACTACTACAAGTCCGACG
>JALSRW010000551.1 GCA_026984595.1 Alphaproteobacteria bacterium | reverse complement strand
GGGCACGCATTCCCCCTGGGTCTCGCACTTGGAACGCGGCGTCTTCCAGAAATGGGTGCGGTCGAAATTGTCGATACCGTTCTTCTTGCAGCCGTCGGGGCCCAGCAGCTCGTTGCCCTCGCAGGCGGCGGGAACCACCGGCACCGAACCGAACCAGGCGGCGAGGTCGCCCTGCAGTTTCTTGTCGAGAGAGTGCTCGAGCCACATGTAGGCGCAGTTGGGATGCGGCGCATCGACATGCATCATGGTGGTGTCGGCCCAGCCGGTGGCCCCTTCCACGGGGATGGTGCTGCCGATGGGGAAGCCCTTGCTCTCCAGGAGATTGACCTGGAACGGCCAGGAGCTGGAGGCGACCACACCCTCGTTGATGAAATCGTCGATCTGGACGAACGGGTCGTGCCAGTAGCGATGCACGATCTTGCGCTGTTCGCGCAGGAGATCCAGCGCCGCCTTGTACTGCTCCTCGTTGAGCTCGTAGGGGTCCTTTATCCCCAGTTCCGGCTTGTGGTACATGAGATAAAGCGCGGCATCGGCGATGTAGATGGGGCCGTCGAAGGCCTGCACCCGTCCCTTGTTGGATTTGCCGTCGGGCAGGGTCTGTTCGACGAATACCACGCTCCAGCTCTCGGGCGGCTCGGGGAAGACCTCGGCATTGTACATCAGCACGTTGGAGCCCCACTGGTAGGGCACGCCGTAATGCTTGCCGTCGACGGTGTGCCAGGGCGCGTTCTGGAGCCGCGGATCGATGGTCTTCCAGCTCGGGATGAGGTCGATGTTGATCTCCTGGACCCGCTTTCCGTAGATCAGGCGCAGCGAGGCGTCGCCCGAGGCGGTCACCAGATCGAAGCCGCCCTCGTTCATGAGCGCGACCATTTCGTCGGAGGTGCCGGCGGTCTTCACCCGCACCTTGCAGCCGGTCTTCTCCTCGAAGCCGGTCACCCAGTCGTAGGCGGGATCGGTTTCGCCGCGCTCGATGTAGCCGGGCCAGGCGACGATATCGACGAAGCCCTCCCCCGGACCGAGTTCCTGCAGCGGAGCGGCGCTGGCGGTATGGGCGGCGAGCAGGGCGAGCCCGCTCAGGCTGGCCAGCATGCGCTTGGCTGTGAGACCCATGATCGTTCCTCCCTCCTTTCGGCTTCATGCGCGGCCGATGCGCATCCTCGGCGCCATGCTGCGACGGCGCATCGCGTTTGTAAAATATGAAGTTCTGAACCGAGATTTCGCTTTTTTCGATATCTCAGCGTCCGCGCGCCGTGCGATGGCCCCGGCACAGGGCCAGGAAGGCGTGGACCCGCGGGCTCACCAGCGAGCCCTTGCGCCACACCAGACCCACATCGACGGTGGGCAGCGATTCCGCGAGCTGCCGCGCCTCCAGCCGGTCGCCTTCCAGCGACCAGCGACGGAAGGCCATGAGCGGCAATACGGTGAGGCCGGCACCGGTGGCCACCAAGGAGCGCACCGCCTCCACGGAGCCGGTGCGCAGCACGATGTTGGCGGAGAGGCCGGCCTGCCGCCAGCAGCCCTGAATGGTCTGTTCCAGCTCGTCGGCGGTGAGCGCGATCAAGGGCTCGTTGGCGATATCGGCGAGGCCGATGGCCTCGAAGGCCAGCAGCGGGTGGTTGGCGGGCAGCCACAGTGCCAGCGGCGATCGGTCGAGGATCTCCCATTCCAGCGCCTGGCGGTTTTCCAGATGGGAGACCAGCAGCAGAGCGGCATCCAGTTCGCCACCGATGAGCAGATGCTCGATGTAGCTGCGGCTGTCCTCGTGGACGCGGACATGGACCTGCGGGAAGACCCGGCGATGGCGGGCCAGCAGATCGGCCAGGAAATAGCCGGACACCATGCTGGAAACTCCGAGATCGAGGTTCCCCGCCTCGCTCTCCGGCGCCTCGTGCAGAGCGCGACGGGCCTCCGTCACCGCCGCCAGGATGCGTTCGGCATGGCGCAGGAAGATCCAGCCGGCTTCGGTGGGCACCATGCCCCGGGCATGGCGTTCGAAGAGCGGCGTGCCGGCCTCCGATTCCAGGGCCTTGACGGCACTGGTTACGGTCGACTGGGCGACGCCCAGCATCTGTGCCGCGGCGGAGACGGATTCGCTCTCGGCGACGGCGACGAAATAACGGAGATTGCGCAGGGTCATCGACAAGGGCGCGATCCGGCCTTCAGTCGCGGCTCTTGCGGACGATGGTGGCGATGTCCACGCCGAGCATGGCGGCCGCCTTGCGTTTGCTGCCGCAGCGGCGGATCGCCTCGGCGATCACCGCACTCTCGAAGCGGCGCACCTGCTCGCGAAGGCCCAGGGATTCGCCCGCCGCCGACGGGATTTCCCCGTCGGGGACGGGGATCGCGGCCGCGGCCGGCTCCCCCTCCTCCCGATCCGCCTCCGCGAGCAGTGCCTCGGGCAGGTGCTGCGGCTCGGCGACCCCGTCGCACATCACCGCCAGATGATCGACGATGTTCTGGAGCTCCCGGATATTGCCGGGAAAATGATAGTCTCGCAGGCGTGCGAGACAGGCTGCGCTGAGGCGGAACGGTTCGCCGCGCCGGGCGCTCGCTTCGCGCACGAAGAGTTCCACCAGATCGGGGATCATCTCCGGGCAGGCGCGCAGCGGCGGAATGCGCAGCGAGATGGTGCTCAGGCGGTAGAACAGATCGCGACGGAACCGTCCGCTCTCCACCATGGATCGGAGATCGCGGTTGGTGGCGGCGACGATCTGTACCCGCACCCGGCGCATGCCGGTGGCCCCCAGCCGGGTCACCGTCTGGTCCTCGAGAAAGCGCAACAGCTTGGCCTGACAGGCGAGGGGAATCTCGCCGACCTCGTCGAGGAACAGGGTGCCCCCGTCGGCGGCCTCGATCAGACCGCGTTTGCCACGCTGCAGGGCCCCGGTGAAGGCGCCGCGCTCGTAGCCGAACATCTCGGATTCGAAGAGGCTTTCCGGGATGCTGGCGCAGTTGACATGGATGAAGGGTGCCCGCCGGCCCGCCGATTGCTCGTGCAGGCAGCGGGCGATCAGGGTCTTGCCCACCCCGGACTCGCCGGTGAGCAGCACGCGGCTGCCGAGCCGCAGCGCGCGCAGCCCCTTTTCCAGAATCCGCCGGTTGTGGGCGCCGGCCACCATGCGGCGCAGGTATTCCCCGCCACCGCCGTCGGCTTGGTCGAGGGAGGGGGCGCTGGCCGCCGCTCTGCGGATGGCTTCGAGGTCGCGCTGCACGAGGACGAAGAGCGCGAGATCGCCGTCGGCATCGCGCACCGGGCGCATCACCGTCAGTACCTCGCGGCCGTCGACGGTACGATCGACACGCTGCAGTCTTCGTCCCCGGCCCAGCGCTTCCAGCGCCGCCTCGCCGAGGAGCGGGCTTTCCTTGACCAGTTCCGCGAACGGCCGTCCGGCATGCGCCCGGCGGTGTACCTCGTGCAGGGCCTCGGCCGCACTGTTCATGAAGCGGAGGATGCCGCGCCCATCGACGATCAGCAGCGCATCGGGAAGAAGGTCGGCGATCAGCGTGAAGCGGCCGTCGGCCAGCCATTCGGCGAGCAGATGCTGCGAGGAAAGCAGCTCGCCCAGGCCGCCGGAGGGTGGCGCGAAGCGCATTCGCCCCTATCCTTCCTGCCGGCCGTCGCCGGCGGGCCGGTCGGGGACGGCGGCGTCCGACGGCGCGGCCTCCGAGGGAGCCGCGCCGGTTCCTTCGGGCAGGCGCAGCACGGCGATGAAGCTGTCGGCATCGTCGACATCGGTGGTCAGGGTGAGGGTCACCCGGGCCGGATGTTCGCCTCCATCGGCATCCAGCACGCGGGCGGGAAAGCGCAGCCGGGATCCCGGTGCCATCCCGCCCCGGCGGGCGAGCATGCGCCGCAGATCGACGATGCCGGTGATGTCCTGGCCCAGCCATTCGGCGATCTGCCATCCCAGTAGCTGCTCGAAGGCCGGATTGGCCGCTTTCAGTACGCCGCTGCGGTCGATCACCAGGATGGGATCGGGCACGGCGGTGAGAATGTCCCGATACTGGTGCTCCATCTGTACCAGCCGGTTCTGCGCCCGCTTGAACTGGGTGACGTCGCGCACCGTGCCCCACATCCGGTACATGCGGCCGTCACGAATGTCGCAGCGCACGGTGTTTTCCACATATATGGCCCGCCCGTCGTGGCGAACATCGAGGGACAGCACATCGTCGATCTCGAAATCGGCGTCGATGAGCTGCTGGATGAAGGCCTCGTTTTCCGGGCTGCGCGGGAAGTAGAGATTGACCGGCTGACGCCGGATGTCGAGATCGTCCGGCAGATTGTAGAGTCGCGCGAAAGCCCGGTTGCACACACCCCAATAGCATTCGTTCTCGAACACCTGGCGGATGATCTCCCGATCCCCGGCGGTGATGTCCACCGGTTCGGCATATTCGATGCACCACATCGGCTCGCAGGAGGTTTCCACCAGTCCGCGCAGCACATCGTGGAGATGGGTGATCTCCCGAAGCCGCTGCGAGAGATCGCCGAACTCGAGGGCCGCAAGGCAGAACGCTTCCTCTTCGCCCCGAGACAGTCTGCGAAGCCGTGCGCCGAGCACGAGCTGCCCTCCGTCGCGGGCATGGAGACGCAGCTCGACGAGGCTTTCCTGGCTCCCCCATTCGGCGGTCGCCAGCATTCGCTGCAGGCGCAGTGCACTTTCCCCGTCGGCGAAGCGGGCGAGATCCTGCCCGACCAGCTCCCCGGCCCCGCATCCGAGTGATTCCGCTGCGGTGCCGTTGCACGACAGGATCCGACCCCCGGCCGACAGCAGAAACAACAATGCCGGCGCCTGCTCGACGAGTGCCGATGCCTCCTCCTTCTTCCCGTGCCCGTTTTCCGTCACTCCTCCCTCCGCCAGAGCCCGCCGGCCAGACCCGTTCCGGCCCCTTTCTTCTGCCCCGCTTACAAGGAATGTGCCAACCCCTCTCCGAGAGCGGAAAACAGCGCCAAATCGCGAGTGCGATGCTGCTTTTGTGCAGCGGTATTGATGCATACATGCAGCATCGCTGCAAGGATGCGCGAAGCCGGCGGGGCGTTGCCGCCATCGCCGAGGTGTGCGCGACGCGCGGCGTGCAATAGCTCGTTCCCGCCCCGCAAGCTGCGGATTCGCCCTCGAGCGCCCGGCCGCGGGCGCAGCATTTCCTTGGCCGCTCCCGAACTGGCACGAAGCTTGCTCCCCTCGGCGGCGCGGGCCGTCCTGGGCTCGCGGCAACGAGAATGGCGCCCGCAGCGCCAGCAGGGCGGGCGTCGGGGCAACGGGAGGTTCGGGGATGCGACGCCATCTCACACCGGAGATCCAGAAGGAACTCGACCAGCGCATCGAAGCCATCGAAAAGGGGCATCTGCCCGATCCGATGCACATTCGCGAATGGTGGCTGCCGCTGGCGATCACCGGTCTGATCATCCTGTTCCTCTATCTCGTCGCAGCAGGCCAGTGAGCCTCGGGAGAGCGGGACGTTCGGCAGCAGTAGAGGGAGGGCAACGAGAATGAGCGGCGAGCAGCACGTCGAGCGCGAGGTCTATTTCGGCATCCTGCCGGTGCTTCGCGGCGAGCGGCAATTCGGACTTCTGGACTTCATCCTGATTCAGGTCGGATTCGGCATCGCGGCCTGGAGTTTCCTGGTGGGCGGCTACACGGGCTTCGTGCTGCCGGCATTGCCGGCCACGGCGGCCATTCTCTTCGGCAACGCCTTGCCGCTCCTGCTGCTCTGCCCGCTGGCGATCCTGTTCGTGCGCTACGGGGTGGAGACCTTCATCGGTGCCCGTTCCAGTCTCGGCCCGGTGGGCAGCAACATCTTCCTGGTGATCTTCGCCATCCTCAATCTCGGCTGGATCACCATGGCCTGTTTCATGCTGGGGGAATCGGCGATCCGGGTGGTGGGCGCCTTCGGCGGCCCCGAAAGCCTGCAGTCGCGGGAGATCGGCGCGCCGATCTTCGCCATCCTCGCCTTCGCCGTCGCCTGGTGGATCGCCCATGGCGGGCCGCTGGCCATCAAGTTCTTCATCCGCGTTGGTGTCCCCGCCATGTTCCTCATCATCTGCGGCCTCATCCTCTACATCTTCATCGCCCAGGGCGTGGACAAGGTGCTCGCCGCCCAGCCCAGCCAGGCCTACGACAGCATGCGCCGCAGCCTGGCCTCGGCGATCGAGTGGAACGTCGGTCTCGGCTTTTCCTGGCTGCCCTATTTCGGCCAGTGGAACCGCCTCGCCCACAGCGAGAAGAGCGGGGTCTGGGGCACCTATCTGGGTTGGGGTGTGGTGCTCAACGTGGCCGCCATCCTGGGCGCGCTGACCGCGCTCCTGGTGGGAAGCTACGAGCCCACCGAGTGGATGGTGCAGGCGGGCGGGCCGCTGTTCGGCCTGTTCGGGCTGGTCCTGCTGATCCTCGCCAATCTGACCTCGGCCTCGGTGCTGGTCTATTCGCAGGGAATCAGTATCAAGACCGTGTTCCCGCGCTGGAGCTGGACGCTCGCCTGTCTGACGGCGGTCCCGGCGGCGCTCCTCATGCTCACCCCCACCGTCTATGACAGCTACGTCACCTTCCTCGGGTACGTGTCCTTCATCATGGCCTCCTTCGGCGGCGTCATGGTGGCCGATCTGATGTTCGTCAAGAAGTGGCGGATCTCCATCCGCGATCTCTATGACAATTCCGGAGGCATCTACCGTTACGTCAACGGCGTCAACTGGGCGGCCTATGTGGCGGTGGTGATCGGCGGGATCTTCTACTTCTGGACCTACGATCCGGTGGCCGACCGCGCCGGTCCGCTGTTCGAATACATCACCGCCGGCATCCCCACCTTCTTCATCAGCGGCATTCTCTACATGGCGCTGGCCCGCGTGCCGGCCCTCACGGGCAATACCGAGGCGGTGGGCGCGACCTCCTGACCCGCCGCGGAGACGGTCCGGGCGGGGCGACCCCGCCCGGATCTCCGGCCGGCGGTTCATCGACATCGACGGACAGACAGCAGCTCTCGGGAGGAGGAGAGGATGGCACGTGATCCCAAGTACGATGTGCTTTTCGAGCCCGTGAAAATCGGGCCCAAGACCATGTGGAACCGCTTCTGGCAGACCACCCATTGCGCCGGACCGGGTTCCGAGCGGCCGGGTGCGCAGGCCTATTTCCGGGCGATGAAGGCGGAAGGAGGCTGGTCGGCGGTATTCACGGAATTCTGCTCGGTGCACCCGGAATCCGACGAATATCCCTTCACCAGCGCACGCCTCTGGGACGAGGGCGATGTCATCAATCTGCGCCTGATGTGCGACATGCTGCACAGCCACAATGCCCTCGCCGGCGTGCAGCTCTGGTACGGCGGCATGCATTCGCTGTGCTTCGAATCCCGCGAGGTGCCGCGCAGCGCGAGCTGTCTGCCTTCGAATCTGTTTCCTTCGCGCTGCGCGTTTTCGACGGAGATGGACGAAGACGACATCAAGGCGGCCATCAACATGTACGTCGAGGCCGGCAAGCGTGCCGAGCAGGCGGGCTTCGACATTCTCGAGGTATCGGGTGGTGACAGCACCCTGCCGGTGCAGTTCCTCGACCATCGCTACAACCATCGCACCGACCGCTATGGCGGCTCCTTCGAGAACCGGGCCCGCTTCTATGTCGAATTGATGACCGCCCTGATGAAGGAATTCGGCGATCGGCTCGCGGTCACCACCCGCTTCGAAGTGGACACGTTGATCGGCCCGGGCGGCATCCAGGCCGAGGACGAGGGCATCCGCTTCGTCGAACTGCTGCATCGCGAAGGGGTCTGCCACGCCTGGTCGGTGAAGATCGGCGATTACGAGGAATGGGGCGAGGACGCGGGTCCCTCGCGCTGGCGGAAGACCGGCTGGATGTTGCCGTTCGTCAAGCAGGTGAAGGGCGTGGTCGGCAAGGACATC
>JALSRW010000550.1 GCA_026984595.1 Alphaproteobacteria bacterium | reverse complement strand
CGCGGCGCGGATCTCCTCCCGAAGGGTCTCGACCGCCGGCGGGAATCCCTGCTGCTGCCGCAGATCCTCGTCGTAGAGCGGGATCCCGCGCAGCTCGGCGAGGGTCACCCGCATCCCGGCGGGGGCGAGCTCGGCCGCCGCGCGCAGCGCCCCGGTGTTGAAGGAGCCTCGGCGCAGACTGCCCGAGATCGCCAGGATCGAAAGGGGTCTGCCGTCCCCCATCCTCGTCTCTCCCCTCCGTCAGGGATCGAGCGCCCGCACCACCTCCTCGGTCACCTTCTTGGCATCGCCGAACAGCATCATGGTATTTTCCCGATAGAACAGGGGGTTGTCGATGCCGGCATAGCCCGGGGCCAGGGAGCGCTTGACGAAGAACACCGCCTTGGCCTTCTCCACATCCAGCACCGGCATGCCGTAGATCGGCGAGCTGGGATCCTCCTTGGCCGAGGGGTTGGTGATGTCGTTGGCGCCGATCACATAGGCGGCGTCGGCGGTCTGGAACTCGTTGTTGATCTCCTCGAGCTCGAAGACGACATCGTAGGGGATGTTGGCCTCCGCCAGCAGCACGTTCATGTGCCCGGGCATGCGCCCGGCCACCGGATGGATGGCGAACTTCACCTCCACCCCCTTCTTGGTGAGTACATCGTAGAGCTCGCGCACCGCGTGCTGGGCCTGGGCCACCGCCATGCCGTAGCCGGGCACGATGATCACCTTCTGGGCGTTCTCCAGGATGAAGGCTGCATCCTCCGGCGAGCCGGCCTTGGCCACCTTCTCGCCTTCCTCGGCGGCGGCCGCTCCGGTCTCGCCGAAGCCGCCCAGGATCACCGAGACGAAGGAGCGGTTCATCGCCTTGCACATGATGTAGGAGAGGATGGCACCCGAGGAGCCGACCAGGGCTCCGGTGACGATCAGCATCGGATTGTTGAGGGTGAAGCCGATGCCGGCCGCCGCCCAACCCGAATAGCTGTTGAGCATGGAGATCACCACCGGCATGTCGGCGCCGCCGATGGGAATGATCAGCAGCACGCCGAGGGCGAAGGCCAACAGCGTCATCAGCAGGAACACGAAGCCGCTCTCGGTGGCCATGAACACCAGCAGCAGCAGGACGATGGCGGCGCCGATGGCGATGTTGATGAGATGGCGGCCGGGCAGCAGAATGGGCTTGGAGCTCATGAACGGGCGGAACACGGCCAGCACCGGCTCCGGAATCTTCTCCTCGATATGCTTGGGAAAGCGAGCCTGCAGCTTGCCCCAGGCGATGATCGAGCCGGTGAAGGTGACCGCACCGATGATCACCCCGAGTCCCATCTCCAGGAGCGAGGCGGTCTTGATGCCGCCGCCCGCGACGATGTGGTAGGCCTCGGGATCGAGCAGGGCGGCGCTGGCCACGAACACCGCCGCCAGACCGACCAGCGAATGGAAGGCGGCGACGAGCTGGGGCATCGCCGTCATCTGGATGCGTCTGGCGATGACGAAGCCGATGCTGCCGCCGATGGCCACGCCCAGCAGGATCAGCAGATAGGTCGCCAGCGAAGGGGCGGGCAGGACCAGCAGGGTGACCAGCACCGCCAGCGCCATGCCCGCCATGCCGTAGACATTGCCCTGGCGGGCGGTGGTCGGATGGGACAGGCCCCGGAGCGCCAGGATGAAGCAGACGGCGGCGACCAGATAGCCGAGGGCGGCGAGATTGGCACTCATCTTCCGCGCCCCCTCAACCGCGTTTCTTGAACATGGCGAGCATGCGCTGGGTTACCGCGAAGCCGCCGAAGATGTTCACGGCCGCCAGCAGCACAGCGAGAAAGCCGAACAGCGTGGCGGCGCCGAAGCTCCCGGCACCGGTGGCGATCAGCGCGCCGACGATGATCACGCTGGAAATGGCGTTGGTCACCGACATCAGGGGCGTGTGCAGGGCCGGGGTGACCGACCAGACCACGTAATAGCCGACGAAGATGGCGAGCACGAAGATGATCAGATTGACGACGCCGGGATCGACGGTTTCCATGGCTGCTTCTCCGGCTCAGCGCTGAAAGTTGGGGTGCACGATCTTGCCCTCGTGGGTCAGCAGGGTGCCCTCGACGAGATCGTCCTCGAGGTCGATCGTCACGCTCTCCGCCTCCTTCCCGGCGATCAGCCTCAGGAAGTTGTGCAGGTTGCGGGCATAGAGGATGGTCGCCGTGGGTGCCACGCGCGACGGCATGTTGCGCGGGCCGAGGATCCGCACCCCGCCCGTCTCCACGGTTTCGCCGGGACGGCTGCCCTCGATGTTGCCGCCGCTCTCCACCGCCAGATCGAGCAGCACCGAGCCCGGCTTCATGGCCTCGACCATGGCCGCGGTGATGATCCGCGGCGCCTGCCGTCCCGGGATCTGGGCGGTGGTGACGACGATGTCCTGTCCCTTGAGATGTTCGGCCACGATCTCCGCCTGCTTGGCCTGCTCCTCGGGGGTCAGGGGGCGGGCGTAGCCGCCTTGCGTGGCCGCATCCTCGGGAATGAAGCCGACGAATTTGGCGCCGAGGCTCTCGATTTCCTGGCGTGCGGCGGGCCGCACATCGGTGGCGGTGACCACCGCCCCCATCCGCCGCGCGGTGGCGATGGCCTGCAATCCGGCGACCCCGGCACCGACGACGAAGACCTTGGCCGGGGTGACCGTGCCGGCGGCGGTCATCATCATCGGCACCACCCGCCGGTAGGCTTCCATGGCCTCCAGCATGGCCCGGTATCCGGCCAGATTGGCCTGGCTCGAGAGCACGTCCATGGCCTGGGCACGGGTGGTCCGCGGCAGGAGCTCGAGGGCGAAGGCGATCACCCCCTTTTCCGCGTAGGCCGCCACCTGTTCCCGGTGCATGTAGGGATCGAGCATGCCCACCAGCACCTGACCCGGGCGCAGGAGTTCCATCTCCTCCTCGAGCGGGCGCTGTACCTTGAGCAGAATATCGGCGGCGGCGCAGACCTCGCCGGGCTCGGCGAGGATCGAGGCCCCGGCGGCGGCGAAGGCGTCGTCGGCGATCATCGAGCCGGCGCCGGCATCGCGTTCCACCAGCACCTCGTGACCTTCACCGCGATACCGTTTGACCGTGTCCGGCGAGGCCGCGACCCGATCCTCGGGCTCGCGACGTTCCTTGAGCACACCGATCTTCATGGCGCGGGCGGACTCCTTCGTTTCTTGCGGATCCAGCGGCCCCGCCCCCGTTTAGGGAAAGTTCCGCGCCGGCGCAATGCGGCGATCAGGACATCATTCGGAGCGCGAGGATCATTCCGCCGCCTGCAGGCGCCGGGGCTCCCCGCGCAGCCGCGACAGCAGCACCTCCCTCCGTTCCTCGTAGGCCCGGATGCCGGCTTCCTTGACATGGCCGAAGCCGCGGATCCGCTCGGCCAGCCCCGCGAGCTCGACGGCCACCGGCCAGTTTTCGGCATCCAGCCGGTCGCCGATTTCCTCGAGCATCGCCTCGTATTGGCGGATCAGCGCCCGTTCGCGCCGCCGCTCGGCGGTCCAGCCGAACGGATCGAAGGGGGTGCCCCTGAGCCCTTTGAGGCGGGCGAGCAGACGGAAGGCGCGCAGGATCCAGGGGCCGTAGCGGGCCTTCTGGAGATGGCCCGTGCGCGGATCACGCGAGGCCAGAAGCGGCGGGGCGAGATGGAACTCGAGCCACTCCCAGCTCTCGAACTGCTCGGCGAGCCGCCGCTCGAAGCCGCCGTCGGTGTAGAGCCGCGCCACTTCGTATTCGTCCTTGTAGGCCATCAGCCGGTAGAGATTGCGGGCGACCGCCTCGGTGAGCTCGGTACGCCCCGGCATCACCGCCTTCTCGCGCTCGCGGACGGCGGCGACGCGGCGGCGGTAGCGCTCCGCGTAGGTCGCGTTCTGATAGGCCTCGAGACGCCTCGCCCGATCGGCGATCAGGGAATCGAGGTCGCGGGGCGGCGCTTCTTCTTCCTGCGACCGTCGGCCGAGGATCGCCTCCACCGCCCGTGGATCGTGGGCGGCGCGGCGCCCCCATGTGAAGGCGTTCCTGTTGAAATCGACAGCCACGCCGTTGATCTCCACCGCCCGCAGGATGGCTTCGGCGGAGAGCGGCAGCAGCCCCTTCTGCCAGGCGTAGCCGACCAGGAAGAGGTTGGCGCCGATGGCATCGCCCAGGAGCTCGCGTGCGAGACGGGTGGCCTCGACGAAGTCGACCGCCTCCGCGCCGGCGGCGGCGGTCAGGCTCTCGCGCAGTTCCGCGCCCGGCAGGCGGAATTCGGGATCGCGGGTGAAATCACCGGTGATCACCTCTTCGCTGTTGACCACGAGGCGGGTCCGTCCCTTCGCCACCGTCGGCAGGGCGGTTCTGCCGGCGGCCACCACCATGTCGCAGCCGAGCAGCAGATCGGCACCGCCGACGGCCACGCGCGGGGCGCCGATCTCCTCCTGCCGACGGGCGATCTTGAGGAAGGAGACCACCGCTCCGCCCTTCTGCGCCAGACCGATCATGTCCAGTGCGGCCAGCCCCTTGCCCTCGAGATGGGCGGCCATGCCGAGAAGGGCGGCGATGGTCACCACCCCGGTGCCGCCGATGCCGGTCACGACGATGCCGTAGGGGGCGTCGAGGGCCGGCGGATCCGGCTCGGGCAACGGTGGGAAAGGGAGGTCGCGCTCCGCCGCCGCACGCCTCCTGAGCTTGGCGCCGTGGACGGTGACGAAGCTCGGGCAGAAGCCCTCGATGCAGGAGAAGTCCTTGTTGCAGGCGCTCTGGTCGATGCGCCGTTTGCGCCCCAGCGGGGTTTCGCTGGGCAGGATGGCGACGCAGTTCGACTGCAGCCCGCAATCGCCGCAACCCTCGCAGACCTCCTCGTTGATGAACACCCGCATGGGCGGATCGGGATAGAGACCGCGCTTTCGCCGCCGGCGTTTCTCGGCGGCACAGGTCTGGTCGTAGATGATGGCGGTGACTCCCGGCACCTCGCGCAGGCGCCGCTGCACTTCGTCGAGCTCGTCCCGGTGATGGACACGCAGGCCATGCGGGAAATCGACGCCGATCGGGTATTTCTGCGGCTCGTCGGTGACCACCGCGATCTCCGCCACCCCCTCGGCCTCGAGCAGGCGGGCGATGCGCGGCACGGTGAGATTGCCGATCTCCATCTTCTGGCCGCCGGTCATCGCCACCGCGTCGTTGTAGAGGATCTTGAAGGTCATGCGGGCGCCGGCCGCCACCGCCGCCCGCACCGCCAGCGACCCCGAATGGTAGAAGGTACCGTCGCCGACGTTCTGGAAGACGTGCGGGCAGGTGGAGAAGGGTGCCTGGCCGAGCCAGGAGGCGCCCTCGCCGCCCATCTGGGTGAAGGTCGCGGTGTCGCGGTCCATCCACTGCACCATGAAATGGCAGCCGATACCGGCCACCGCGCGCGAGCCCGCGGGCACCCGGGTCGAGCGGTTGTGCGGACAGCCGGCGCAGAAATAGGGCAGGCGGCTGATCGGCGGCTGACGGGCCGCATGCTCGCGCTCGAGGGCTTCGAGCTCCGCGATCCGCCGGCCCAGCGCGCCACCGGCGCCGCGTTCGGCGAGCCGCCGCCCGACTTCGAGGGCGATGCGGTTGATGGTGAGCGCCCCGTGGGAGGGAAACAGCGGAGCGCCGTGTTCGTCGCGCTTGCCGATGATGGTCGGCCGGTGCTCGCTGCCATAGAGCAGGGTCTTGATCTGGTCCTCGATCAGCGGCCGCTTTTCCTCGATCACCATCACCCGGTCGCAGCCGGCCAGCGCCCGCTCCAGCATGATCGGCTCGAGGGGAAAGGTCATGCCCACCTTGTAGATACGCAGGCCGAGCGCCGCGCTCCGCTGCGCATCGAGACCGAGCAGGTCGAGCGCCGCCAGGAGATCCATCCAGGATTTGCCGGTGGTGACGATGGTCAGTTGCGGGTCGGGACAGTCGACGAGGATGCGGTCGATGCCGTTGGCCCGGGCGAAGGCGCGCGCCGCCTCCAGTTTCCGGGTATGGAGGCGGGCTTCCTGGGCCAGCGCCATGGTCGGGCCGATGCCGTGATCGGGCCAGCGGATGTGCAGCCCGTCGGGAGGCAGCGTGGCATCTTCGGGAATGCGGATCCGCGGCCGGTCCGGGGCCACCGGTACCGAGGCGGTGCTCTCCACCGTGTCGTGGACGCATTTGAGAGCCACCCAGGCGCCCGAGAAGCGGGACATGGCGATGCCCAGCAGCCCGTATTCCAGGATCTCCGCCACCCCCGAGGGGTTGAGCACCGGCACCATGGCATCGACCATGGCATATTCGGATTGATGCGCGGTGGTGCTGCTCTCGCACAAGTGATCGTCGCCGAGCAGCATCAGTACCCCGCCCAGGGGTGAGGTGCCGAAGAGATTGCCGTGGCGGATGGCGTCGCCGGAGCGGTCGACCCCCGGTCCCTTGGCGTACCAGATGGCGAACACGCCATCGAAACGGTTCTCGCCGAAGAGCCCCACCTGCTGGGTACCCTGACAGGCGGTGGCCGCCAGATCCTCGTTGACCCCCGGCTGATGGACGATCTCGTGCTCTTCGAGCAGGGTGCGGGCGCGCTGCAGCTCCTGGTCGTAGGCGCCGAGCGGCGAACCGCGATAGCCGGTGACATAGCCCGCCGTGTTGTGTCCCGCGGCGAGGTCGCGCCGGCGCTGTTCGATGGGCAGGCGGACCAGCGCCTGCACGCCGGTCATGAACACCCGGCCCCGTTCGAGGCGGTATTTGTCCTTGAGCGTCACCTCCAAGAGATCCGGCACCGTTCCCGCTCCCCCGAGCTCTCCTGCCAATGCCCTAGCAGATGCCCGCCCGCGGTGTCAGGTCAAGCTCCGCGGCGCGTCGGGCTTGAGAGCGTCGCCGCGCTAGCCTAGGAACGGCGCGCCCCGGCAATGCGGGAGCAGACGATGGGTGGGAGTGGGTGATGGACGCGCCGCGTCCGATATCCGGCCTGCGGGAGATCGCGGAGGATTTCGACGGCTGGATCATCGACCAGTGGGGGGTGATGCACGACGGCCGGGCGCTGTTCCCGGGCGTACTCGAGGTCTTCCGCGAGCTGAAGGCGCGCGGCAAACGCATCGTGCTGCTTTCCAACTCGGGCAGGCGGGCCGCCCTCAACGACAAACGGCTTCGCGAAATGGGACTCGATCCCGGGCTCGTCGACGGTTCGGTCACCTCCGGCGAGGTCACCTGGCAGGCGCTCCGGCGCCGCGCCGCGCCGCCGTTTCGGGATCTCGGCCGGCGCTGCTTCCTGCTCACCCGCTTCGGCGACATGGGGGTGGTCGAGGGCCTCGATCTGGAACTGGTCGAGGACGTGGCCGAGGCCGATTTCCTGCTGATCACCGGCGTCGACAGCCCGGACAAGACCCTCGAGGACTATCTGCCGCTGATCGAAAGGGCGGCGGAGCGGAAGATTCCGGCGATCTGCTCCAATCCCGACATCGTCGCCCCGGTGGCCGGAAAACTGGCCCTGGCGCCGGGCGCCGTTGCCCGAAAGTACGAGGAACTGGGAGGGATGGTCACCTATATCGGCAAGCCCAGTCCCCACATCTATCGGGCCTGCCTCGAACTCCTTGGCGGCATCCCGAAGGAACGCATCCTGGCGGTCGGCGATTCCCTGGCCCACGACGTGAAGGGCGCCCGCAATGCCGGCCTGCCCTGCTGCTTCGTCGCTTCGGGCGTGCATCGCGGGGAGCTGCCGGTGGATCTTTCGGATACGGAGCTCCGGGAGCGGGTCCGGGAACTGGCGGCGAGCTACGCTGTGCTCCCCGATTTCGTCATTCGTCGTCTGTGCTGGTGAGCAGCCACCGCACGTTTTCGGCCGTCACCCGCGACACCCGCCGGTTGCTCTCCACGGTCACTCCGGCGATGTGCGGGGTCAGCAGCAGGTTGGGCACATCCCGAAAGCGGGCCGCGG
>JALSRW010000549.1 GCA_026984595.1 Alphaproteobacteria bacterium | reverse complement strand
CGATCCGCCCGTGACGCTCGAGGACGGCGTCGCGCAGGGCGAGCACCGAAGACTCCTCGGTCACGTCGAGGGGATGCGACCAGGCCTCCCCGCCCGCTTCGCGGATCGCCGCCACCGTCTCGGCCAGGGGCTCGGGCCGGCGCCCGCCCGCCACCACCGTAGCACCGTAGCGGGCCAGCGCCTCGGAAATGGCCCGGCCGATGCCGCGACCGCCGCCGGTGACCACCGCGATGCGGCCGGAAAGATCGAACAGATCGCCGCCCCTGCCCCTGTTCATGTCGTTCCCTCCCCTTCCGCTTCGCGTGCCGTCCGCAGACAGCGTCCGGCGATCGCCCAGCGATGCACTTCCGATGGCCCGTCATAGATGCGAAAGGCCCGGATGTCCCGGAACAGCCGCGCCACCACCGTATCGTCGGTGACCCCGAGGCCGCCCAGGATCTGCACGCAGCGGTCGAGCACCCGGTAGAGCGCTTCGGAAACCGCCACCTTGGCCAGCGAGGTCTCGTGCCGCCCTTTCTCGCCGCGATCCAGAACCCAGGCCGCGTACCAGATCCAGTGCCGCGCCTGGAGGATGTCGATCTCGTTGTCGGCGAGCATGAAGCCCACCCCCTCGTGCTCCCCGAGCGGTTTGCCGAAGGCGGTGCGCCGGGCCGCGTAACCGCGGGCGATCTCCTGCGCCCGCACCGCTCCGCCCAGCCAGCGCATGCAGTGGGTCAGCCGGGCCGGCGCGAGGCGGATCTGGGCGTAGCGGAAGCCCTCGCCGACCTCCCCCAGCACCTGATCGGGACCCACCCGCAGCCCGTCCAGCTCGATCTCCCAATGGCCGCCGGTGAAACCGCTGTCGATGGTATCGAGAAGCCGTACGAGACGGATGCCGGGGGCGTCCATCGGCGTCAGGAACATGGTGGCACCCCTTCCCGGCACATCGGCCATGACGATACCGAAGGCGGCGCCGCCGGCCCCGGTGATCAGCCATTTGCGACCGCGGATCACGAAGCCCTCGCCTTCCGGTTCGGCCCGGGTGGAGAGCAGCATCGGATCGGCGCCGGCCCCGTCGGGTTCCGTCATCAGGAAGCAGGAGCGGATCTCGCCCGCCGCCAGCGGCACGAGCCAGCGCTCCTTCTGCGCCGCGGTGGCGGCCTCGAGGAGCAGATGCATGTTGCCCTCGTCCGGGGCCATGATGTTCATCGCCGTCGGCCCCAGCGGCGAATATCCCGCCGCCTCGAAGACGATCGCCCGGCTGACATGGTCGAGGCCGCGGCCGCCGTATGCGGGCGGCAGATGCGGGGCCACCAGCCCGACCTCGCGCGCGGCGGCCAGGAGTTCCCGCCGGAGCGCCTCGCTCGGCCCGTGCCTGCCCCAGCGCGGATCCCGCTCGAAGGGCAGGATGCGGCTCTCGATGAACCGCCGCACCTCCACCTGCAGCGCCTGCTGCTCCGCCGTGAGCGAAAAATCGATCATGCCTCTCCCCCGTTTCCCGCCCCATCATAGACCGCGCAGCGGCGCTTCCGAAAGCCGTGCACGGTCCGGGCCGCCGGCACCGGGGCCGCTCTTGTCAGCCGGTCGTGCGCGCGTATGATCGCCGGCCGTTGACGGAGGCCGAGAGGGGGAGGCAGCCGCCTTGGCGCATCTGCGCGACCGGATCCTGCGTGACCGGGTGGCCCTGTTCG
>JALSRW010000548.1 GCA_026984595.1 Alphaproteobacteria bacterium | reverse complement strand
CGAGGGACCAGAAGAGTTCGCGGGTGGGCTCGTTCACGGCGGGAGCGGGATCGCTGCCTCTCGGACGGAAAGAGAACCCGCTCCGCCCGGGGAGGCGGAGCGGGCGGCGGCGTCAGTCGACTTCGACCCGGGGTCGCGCATCGCCGAGTTTGGGGAAGGTCTCGTGCCCCCAGATCTGGCGTTCTCGGATCCAGGGGAGGGGATATTGCGGATGCGGCGAGTCGAACTCCCGGGCGAGACGATGGGCGCTGAAGATGGCGTTGTGGAGCTGGCGCGGCGCATGACAGTCGCCGCAGCGATAGACGCCGAGAAGTTCGTTCTCCGCCCATTCGCCGCGGCGTGTCTTGAGCTCGCGATAGAGCCGATCGTTCGGCAGCCGCGCGGTCACCAGCACCACCGTGTCGCATTCGAGGGTGATCGTATCGTCACGCTCGGGAAGACGCGGCACATGGCCGGTCTTCGGTCCGGCCAGATCGGGACCGTGCCGGTAGAGATAGAAGAGGGTGATGCGGCCGGGCTCGATCTTCTCCGCCCAATGGTTGCGATACTGGGCGATGCCCTTGTTGTACATCATTCTCTTGTTGTTCATCACGTCCATGGTGAAGACGCCGTATTCGGCGATCTCCGACATGTTGGTGACGATGGTCACCTTCTTGCCCTGATCCGCCAGCATCTCGGCGATGCCGATGCCCATGAAATGGCCGTCGCCGTCGAGCACCACCACACGATCCCCGACCGGCTTGCCGGCCATGAGCTGTTCCGGGGTCACACAATGGGGCAGCGAGGCGTCCGCGCCGGGAATGGGATGGTGGGTTTCCGCCCCCAAGCCGTCCGTGCGCCAGAAGGATCCGGTGGCGATCACCACCCTGTCGGCACCGTAATTCAGCACATCCTCCGCCGACATCTCGCCGACCCCGAGGTGCACCTCCACATTCTTGAGCTTGCCGAGCTGGATCTCGCGATAGGTGATCACCCGCGCCCATTCCTGCAGACGCGGCAGTTTCGTCACCCAGCGCCAATGGCCGCCGAGTTCGCCTTCGGCCTCGCGCAGATGCACGTCATAGCCACGTTCGCCGAGCACGCGCGCGCATTCCATCCCGGCCGGACCGCCGCCGACCACCAGTACCGAGCAGGGATCGCTGGTCTTCTCGAACTTTTCCGGATGCCAGCCGCGGCGGTATTCCTCCATCGAGGTGGCGTTCTGGGTGCAGTTGAGCTGGCCGTAGTGGTTGAAGCGCGAGACGCAGATGTTACAGCCGATGCATTCGCGGATGTCCTCGATCCGGCCCTCCTCGATCTTCTTCGGCAGGAAGGGATCGGCGATGGAGGGGCGGGCGGCACCGATGATGTCGCCGATACCCTTGTGGATGATCGCCACCATGTCGTCGGGACTGGTGTAGCGGCCGTTGGTGACCACCGGGATGTCCTTGCCGACCACGCCTTTCACCTGCTTGACGAAGGGCAGCATCCAACCGGTCTTGCGCCAGCGAGAGGGGCCCGCATCCTCGCCCCATTCCTCGTAATCGCCGATCTTCACCGACCAGGCGTGGCAAACCCCCTCGCGATGCAGCAGTTCGACGAAGCGGATGCCCTCGTCCTCGGCCTGGATGCCGCCCGGGCCGATCAGCGTGTCCACCTCGAAGCGGGTGGTGACCGCGAGCCGATCGCCGAATT
>JALSRW010000547.1 GCA_026984595.1 Alphaproteobacteria bacterium | reverse complement strand
CCGATCGTCTGCGTTTCGCCGGTCACAACCTGCTCGGGATGCGCGCCAACGACCGCCGCCGCATCGTCGGCAAGGACCTGGCGATGATCTTCCAGGAGCCGACCAGCTCCCTCAATCCCTGCTTCACCATCGGCTTCCAGATCGACGAGGCGATCAAGGTCCATCTCGGCGGTACCCGCGAGGAGCGCCGCCGGCGGGCCATCGCCCTGCTCGACAAGGTCGGCATCCCTTCGCCGGAGACGCGGCTGCGAGCCTTTCCGCATCAGCTTTCGGGCGGCATGAACCAGCGGGTGATGATCGCCATGGCCATCGCCTGCAGCCCCCGACTGCTGATCGCCGACGAGCCGACGACCGCGCTCGATGTCACCATCCAGGCACAGATCCTGGATCTGTTGCGGGAGTTGCGGCAGGAGCAGGGCATGGCGCTGGTGCTGATCACCCATGCCATGGGCGTGGTGGCGGAAACCGCCGAGCGGGTGGTGGTGCAGTATGCCGGCCAGCAGATCGAGGAGCAGGAGGTGTTCGGCCTGTTCGACGATCCGCACCATCCCTACACCCGCGCCCTCCTCGACGCGCTGCCGGAACGCAGTCGCGGCCGTCGCCTGGCGGCCATCCCCGGGGTCGTCCCCGGGCTGTGGGACCGTCCCCGCGGCTGCCTCTTCCATCCGCGCTGCCGTTTCGCCACCGATCTCTGCCGCCGGCAACCGCCGCGGCCGGCGCCGCCGGAGCTCGGCCGGGCACGCTGCCACTACCCGCTCGTCCGGGGTGTGCCGCGGAATCACCCGGATCCGGCGGAGCCGGCGGAATGACCGGGGTGCCGGTGGTCGAGGCCCGCGACCTGTGCCGGTACTATCCGGTGGGCGGCGGCCTGTTCGGGCAGAAGCGGACCCTCAAGGCGGTGGACGGGGCGAGCTTCACCCTGGCTGCCGGACACACCCTGGCGGTGGTCGGCGAATCGGGTTGCGGCAAGTCCACGCTCGCTCGCATGGTCACCATGATCGAGACCCCGACGTCGGGCGAACTGGTGATCGACGGCACGCCCGTGGCCGCGGCCGGACGGGAGGCGCGACGGCGCCTGCGGCGCAGCGTGCAGATCGTCTTCCAGGATCCCTACGGCTCGCTCAATCCGCGCCAGAAGATCGAAACCATTCTCGCCGAACCGCTGGTGATCAACACCTCCATGACCGCCCGTCAGCGCCGCGAGGCGGTGGCGGTGATGATGCGCAAGGTGGGATTGCGGCCGGAGCTGGCGCGGCGCTATCCGCACATGTTCTCCGGTGGCCAGCGCCAGCGCATCGCCGTGGCCCGGGCGCTGATGCCGGGACCCAAGGTGGTGGTCCTCGACGAGCCGGTCTCCGCCCTCGATCTGTCGATCCAGGCCCAGGTACTGAATCTGCTCCAGGATCTGCAGGCGGAACTCAGGCTGGCCTATCTCTTCATCAGCCACGATCTGTCGGTGGTCCGCCACATCGCCGACGAGATCATGGTCATGTATCTGGGCCGGCCGGTCGAGCAGGGACCGCGCGAAGCGCTGTTCACGGCTCCGCTCCATCCCTATACGCGGGCCCTGCTGGCAGCCACGCCGGTGGCCGATCCCCGACATCGGCCGCAGCGCGACCGCAGAAGCCTCAAGGGCGAAACGCCTTCACCGATCGATCCGCCTTCGGGCTGCGCCTTCCATCCCCGCTGTCCGCTCGCCGACGAGCGTTGCCGACGGGAACGCCCGGAGCCGCGTCGCCACGAGCAACGGCTCGTCGCCTGCCATGCCGTGGAGGAAGGTCGCAGCGGATGAAACCCGGCGGGATCGCGGCTGCGCTCAGCTCCCCTTCTCGAAGATGCGATCGCCGAGCTCGTCGATGATCTGCCGGCCCTTGCGCACCGCGAAGCTCGCCGCGGCCTCGGCGCTGCCATGGGTGTCGGCGCGAATGAAACGATGCTCCTTGCGCCCTTCCGGCGTGTCCTTGGTGATGACGCCCGCAGTCAGATACTGGCCGCCCTGCGCCATCGGCGTGGGCGTGATGCTGTAGCCCTGATACTCGACGCTTTCCGCCCGGGGCGCTGCCGCTTCGCCGCCGCCCAGCAGGCGCCTGAACAAGTCACCGAACCCCAATCCGACTCTCCTCTCCGCTCTCAGGAACTTACCGCAGGAGGTAGGCTTCCGGCCTGTTCGATCCAGCGGGCGATGGTCTTTCGGGCCGGCAGCGCCCGCGTCACCCGTCCCTCCCCGTTCACCTTCCGCATGCGGCGCTCGAGATCGGCTGCCTGCTCGCCACGGAGTTGACGCACGGTGCGGACACCCACCGCCTCCAGCAGTTCTGCATACTGGCGGCCGATTCCCTTGATCCGCATGAAATCGGCCATCACCACCCATTTCGCCAGCCGCCCTTCCTCGATGCCGGTGCGACGCGCCAGTTCCCGCCGCCGCTGCCGGTCGCCGCCGGCGCGCAGCAGGTCCGCCGTGGTGCAGATCCCGGCCTCCCTGAGCTTGGCTCCGTAATTGCGACCGATGCCCTCGATATGCTCGACAGGATACGGCATTTCCGCCCTTCTCCGATCACGCTCCTGCTGCGGCGCGATCGCGCTTCGTCTCCCCGGGCAGCTACTCTGCGTACAGCGCCGCATCGTGGCAAGCCCTTCGCCGGGTCCGGCGGAACCTTCCCGCCGTCCGGGAGAAAGGGCAGGACAGTGCCGGCGATGCGGGCTAGCCTTGCGCCGACAGGGAGAGGGCGGACCATGCATACCGTGCTGATCACCGGGGCGGCGGGCAATGTCGGCGGCTGGCTCCGTCGCCTTCTGCGCGGCGTCTATCCGCGGCTGCTGCTGAGCGATCGCCGGCCGCCGGCCGATCTCGGCCCCGGCGAGGAATTCCGCGCCGCCGATCTCGCCGATCCCGAGGCGGTGATGGCCGCCCTCGAAGGGGTGGACGGCGTCGTCCATCTCGGCGGCCATGCGGTGGAGGGAGCCTGGCCGGAGATCCTCGAGGCCAACATCGTCGGCTGCTACCATCTGTTCGAGGCAGCGCGGCGCCGGGGCGTGAGACGCGTCGTCTTCGCCTCCTCCAATCATGCCGTCGGCTTCTACCCGCGCCATCGCCGCATCGGCATCGATCACCGTGTCCGCCCGGACAGCCGCTACGGGGTTTCCAAGGCTTTCGGCGAGGCGCTCGGATCCCTCTACGCCGACAAATACGGTCTTCGGGTGATGAGCATCCGCATCGGTAATGTCGCGGAGAAACCGGTCGATCATCGCCGTCTCTCGATCTGGATCCATCCCGAGGATCTGGCGCAGCTCGTGCGCATCGGCCTCGAACATCCGGAGCTGCGCAACGCGGTGGTGTTCGGCGCCTCCGAAAACGAGCGCTCCTGGTGGGACGACGAGACCGCCCGACGGCTCGGCTATCGGCCCCGTCATCGCGCCGAGGATCATGCGGCCGAGGCCCTCGCGGCCCGGGCCGGGCTTCCTCCGGACCCGATCGGCGACCGGTTCGAGGGCGGTGATTTCTGCAGTATGGAATTTTCCGGGGATCCGGACGCCATCGGCTGAAACCCGGCGGAGGAGCTACCATGCGGGTCGACTGGAAGGGCGTCTTTCCGGCGCTGATGACCGAGTTCCACGAGGACGGGTCGCTCGATCTCGACGCCACCCGCCGCCATGCGGCGCTGTGCCTCGAGGCCGGCTGCACCGGTCTCGTCATGCTCGGCACGCTGGGAGAAAACACCTCGTTGCGCCCCGAGGAGAAGGAAAGGGTAGCGGCCGCGGCGGTGGAGGTCGCCGACGGGCGCGTGCCGGTACTGGCCGGGATCGCCGAGTACACCACCGTCTTCGCCATCGAAGCGGCGGCGCGGGCCGAGCGGGCCGGCTGCGACGGGCTGATGGTCCTGCCGGCCATGGTCTATCCGCAGGACGAGCGCGAGGCGATCGCCCATTTCTCGGCCGTCGCCGAAGCCACGCGTCTGCCGATCATGATCTACAACAATCCGGTGGCCTACCACGTCGATCTCCAGCCCGCCGCGCTGGAGAGCCTGGCCGCCTGCGACAACATCGTGGCGGTCAAGGATTCCTCCCATGACAGCCGGCGCATCACCGACATGATCAACCATTTCGGAGATCGCTTCCGGATCTTTTGCGGGGTCGACGATCTGCTGCTCGAGAACCTGTTGTGCGGCGCGGTGGGATGGGTATCCGGGCTGGCCAACAGCCTGCCGGTGGAGGCGGTGCGCCTGTTCGAGCTGGCGAGTGCCCGGCGGCTGGACGAGGCCCTGGCCCTCTATCGCTGGTTCATGCCCCTTCTGCACCTCGACACCGAGAGGAAGCTCGTGCAGATGATCAAGCTCGCCAACCAGCTCACCGGCACCGGCCGCGAATGGGTACGGCCTCCGCGCCTGCCGCTGGTGGGGGAGGAGCGCCAGCGGGTGGAGGCTCTCGTGCGCCATGCCCTCGCCACCCGGCCCCCGCTCGGCTGAGCCGGGTTCCGGCCCGCGGACCGGGCCGTCCGGCAAGCGCCCACCGCGCTTCCTGTGCGATGCCATGCTCGCCCATCTCGCCCGCTGGCTGCGGGCCGCCGGCTACGACGCCGCCCTGGCTCCGCCGCAGGCGTGCGACGGTACGCTGCTGGAGATCGCCCGTCGCGAGGGGCGCATCCTTCTCACCTGCGACCGTTCCCTGCGGGCGCCCGATGTCGAGATCCGCCACCTGCCGATGACCGGTCTGCCCGAGCTCGCCCGCATCCTGCGAGAGGAATTCGGCATCGACTGGCTGCACGCCCCGTTCAGCCGCTGTCTGGTGGACAATGCCGAGCTCGAGGAAGTGGGCGACCCGATCGCCGCCGGCATTCCCGAACCGGCGCGCCGCCTGCCCGGACCTTTCACCCGCTGCCCGCGTTGTGGTCGTCTGTTCTGGCCGGGCAGCCATGTCCGGCGGATGCGGGCGCGGCTGGAAAGCTGGAAGCGGGCGCCCCCGGGGCCGGCGGGAGGCCCGTCCCGGGATGCATTCTGTCGCAAACCCGATAGCGTCGTTCCGCGCGCCGGCCCAAGCAGGCATGCGCGGTAGCGGTCGAGGTGGAACATGCCTCTTTCCGTTTTCGATCTGTTCACGATAGGCATCGGTCCGTCGAGTTCGCACACCGTGGGGCCGATGCGGGCGGCAGGGCGGTTTCTGGGCGAACTCCAGAGCCGCGCCCTGCTGCCGGAGGTGGGGCGCCTGGAGATCGCGCTCTACGGATCGCTGGCGCTCACCGGCAAAGGACATGCCACCGATCGGGCGGTGATCCTCGGGCTTCTGGGCGAGGATCCGGAAACCGTCGACCCGGAAGCCGCGCAGGCGCTGGTCGAAGAGGTCCGCGCCCGGCGGCGGTTGCGTCTCGGCGGCGGCCCGCAGATCGCCTTCGAGGAACCCCGCGATCTCCTCTTCCTCCAGGGTCGGAGCCTGCCGCGGCACCCCAACGGCATGCGATTTCGCGCTTTCTCCCGGCACGGAGAAACGCTGCTGGAGGAGATCTACTACTCGACCGGCGGGGGCTTCGTACTCAGCGAGGAGGAGGCCGTGGCACCCTCGGCCGACCGCAGCAACGTCCTCCTGCCACATCCGTTTTCCTCGGTCGCCGAGCTTCTGGAACGCGCCGCCGGGCAGGGACTGCGGATCGCCGAACTGGTGCTCCGGAACGAAACGGTCTGGCGGAGCCCGGCCGAGGTGACGAGCGGTCTCTGGCGCATCTGGGAAGCGATGGAGGCCTGCATCGAACGGGGCTGCCGCGCCGAAGGCGTTCTGCCGGGAGGGCTCGGCGTGCGCCGTCGGGCACCCGCCCTCTACGCCGAACTCACCCGCCGCCCGGAGGCCGGGCTCAAGGATCAGCTCACGGTCCTCGACTGGGTCAACCTCTATGCCCTGGCGGTCAACGAGGAGAATGCCGCGGGCGGACGGGTGGTGACCGCGCCCACCAACGGTGCGGCCGGCATCATCCCGGCGGTGCTCGCCTATTATGTGCGCTTCGTGCCGGGCGCCTCGAAGCGGGGGGTGGTGGAGTTCCTGCTGACCGCCGGGGCCATTGGCATGCTCTACAAGGAGAACGCCTCGATCGCCGCCGCCGAGGTGGGCTGTCAGGGAGAAGTGGGAGTCGCCTGCTCGATGGCCGCCGGCGGCCTGTGTGCGGTACTCGGCGGCAGCAATGCGCAGATCGAGAACGCCGCCGAGATCGGCATGGAGCACAATCTCGGCCTGACCTGCGACCCGATCGGCGGTCTCGTGCAGATCCCCTGCATCGAGCGCAACACCATGGGAGCGGTCAAGGCCATCAATGCCGCTCGTCTCGCGCTGCGCGGCGACGGCAGGCATCACGTCTCTCTCGACAAGGTGATCGAAACCATGCGAGAGACGGGCCGCGACATGTCCCACAAATACAAGGAGACCTCGCTCGGGGGTCTCGCCGTCAATCGCGTGGAGTGTTGACATATGGCCGATGGAGCTGCCGGCCTGCGCGAGCGGGTCGTGGAGACGGGTGACCGCGAGTTCTTCAGCGCGCGGCTGGCGGAGCGGGATCCCGAGATCCACGCCGCCATCCGTGACGAACTGCGACGCCAGCAGGAGCAGATCGAGCTCATCGCCAGCGAGAACATCGTCAGCCGTGCGGTGCTCGAGGCCCAGGGCTCGGTGCTCACCAACAAATATGCCGAAGGCTATCCGGGTCGTCGCTACTATGGCGGCTGCGAATATGTCGATGTCGCCGAGGCGCTGGCTATCGAGCGGGCCAGGCGACTGTTCGGCTGCGCCTTCGCCAATGTCCAGCCCCATTCCGGCGCCCAGGCCAACGGTGCCGTCATGCTGGCGCTGACCAGGCCCGGCGACACCATTCTGGGGATGGATCTCTCGGCCGGCGGCCATCTCACCCATGGCGCCCGTCCCGCCCTTTCCGGCAAATGGTTCCAGGCGGTCCATTACGGGGTGCGCCGCGAGGACGGGCTGATCGACTACGAGGAGGTGGCACGGCTGGCCGAGACACACCGCCCCAAGCTCATCATCGCCGGTGCCTCGGCCTATTCGCGGATCATCGACTTCGCGCGCTTTCGCGAGATCGCCGATGCGGTCGGCGCCTATCTCATGGTCGACATGGCCCATATCGCCGGGCTGGTGGCCACCGGCCTGCACCCCTCGCCGATCCCCCATGCGCATGTGGTGACCAGCACCACCCACAAGACCCTGCGCGGGCCGCGTGGCGGTCTCATTCTCACCGACGACACCGATCTCGGGCGCAGGATCAACTCCGCGGTCTTCCCCGGCCTGCAGGGCGGTCCGCTGATGCATGTGATCGCCGCCAAGGCGGTGGCCTTCCGGGAGGCATTGTCCCCGGAATTCGCGGTCTACTGCCGGCAGGTGGTGGACAATGCGAAGACCCTGGCGGCGGTGATGGTCGAGCGCGGCCTCGCCATCGTCTCCGGCGGCACCGACAATCACCTGATGCTGGTCGATCTGCGGCCCAAGGGCCTCAAGGGCAACATGGCGGAAGCCGCCCTCGAGCGGGTGGGGATCACCTGCAACAAGAACGGGGTTCCCTTCGATCCCGAAAAGCCCACCGTGACCTCGGGCATCCGCCTCGGCACCCCTGCCGGCACCACCCGCGGCTTCGCTACCGCCGAGTTCCGGGAGATCGGGCAGATGATCGGCGATGTGCTCGACGCGGTGGCCGCCGAAGGCGAACTTCCCGAGCGCACGGCCGCCGGAGTGCGTCGCCGGGTGGACGATCTGTGCCGGCGCTTTCCCATTTACGAGGGGCTCTGAGGAGACCGGCTGGCGGAGGGGCGGTGGACCGGCTAGTCTGCCGCCACCCAGCCATTGCCGAACGAGCCCGAGGATGCACAGTCTCGACCCCGTCACCCTCGCCGTCATCGAAAACGGTCTCGCCCAGGTCTGCAACGAGATGGATCTGGCCT
>JALSRW010000546.1 GCA_026984595.1 Alphaproteobacteria bacterium | reverse complement strand
CATGGCGCCGGCGGCACGCTGCTGCAGCATCTCAAGGAGCTGATGCTGCACACCGACCTCAAGCGCGAGGACCGTCTGTTCTACTTCACCACCTGCGGCTGGATGATGTGGAACTGGCAGGTCAGCGGCCTGGCGGTTGGGGCCACGCTGCTGCTCTATGACGGCTCACCCTTCCATCCTGACGGCCGGCGCCTGTTCGACCTCGCCGAGCAGGAGCGCATGACCGTGTTCGGCACCAGCGCCAAATACATCGACGCGGTCAAGAAGGCCGGGCTGGAACCGGCCCGGACGCATGACCTGGGGGCGCTGCGCACCATGCTGTCCACCGGCTCGCCGCTCGTGCCCGAGAGCTTCGACTTCGTCTATGAGAAGATCAAGCGGGATCTGCATCTGGCTTCGATCTCCGGCGGCACCGACATCGTCTCCTGCTTCGTGCTGGGCAATCCGATCGCGCCGGTCTGGCGCGGCGAGATTCAGACGGCGGGTCTCGGCATGGCCGTCGAGGTCTGGGACGACGAGGGCCGGCCGGTGCGCGGTCAGCCGGGCGAGCTGGTCTGCACGAAGCCGTTTCCATCGATGCCGGTCTGTTTCTGGCGGGACCCCGACGGCGCCCGCTACCGCGCCGCCTATTTCGAGCGCTTTCCCGGCGTCTGGACGCATGGTGATCGGATCGAGCTGACCGAGCATGACGGCTACATCATCTACGGCCGCTCGGATGCCACCCTCAATCCAGGCGGGGTGCGCATCGGCACCGCCGAGATCTACCGGCAGGTGGAGCAGATCCCCGAGGTGCTGGAGGCGGTCTGTGTCGGGCAGGAATGGGAGGGGGATCAGCGGGTGGTGCTGTTCGTGCGCCTGCGCGACGGGGTGACCCTCGATGCCGCGCTGGAACAGACCATCCGCAAGCGCATCCGCGACAACTGCTCGCCCCGCCACGTGCCGGCGCGGATCGTCCAGATCGCCGACATCCCCCGCACCATGAGCGGCAAGATCAGCGAGATCGCGGTACGCGAGGTGATCCACGGGCGGCCGGTGCGCAACACCGAGGCGCTGGCCAATCCCGAAGCCCTCGATCTCTATCGCGATCTCGAGGAGCTGCGGAGCTGAGCGAGCCCCGGATCGAGAGAAGCGCGCGGCGACCACCACCTTCTCCGGTCGCCGGTCTCGCTCCCCATCTCTACCCGGCTCTGGCCGGTCTCGCCGTGGCCGGGTTCACGGGCGGCACGCTGCCGGGTCTGCTCGCCGGCCTCGCGGTCGCCGGTGCCGGCGCCCTGCTGGCCAGCAGGAGGCGGCAGCGGATGTTGCAAGAGCTCGCGGGCTGGATCGACAATGCGGCGGAGGGGGAGCGCACCCTGCGACCGGAGGATCTCGAGGATGGCCTCGACCAGCATGTGGCGGCACCCGTTCTCCGTCTGCTGCGGCGGCTGCGCCGCGAGGAACGCCGCAATGCCGCGGCCCGCCGTTTTCTCGAAAGCCTGATCGACGCCTTTCCCGATCCGGTGCTGCTGGCCGACGGCGGGCGCGAGGTGATGCGCTGCAACGCCGCCGCCCGCGAGGAGCTGGCGATCACCACCCTGCCGACCCCGCTCGACGCGGTGATCCGCGATCCCGGCCTGATGGCGGCGCTGGATGCGGCCATCGCGCGCGGCCGCCACACCCTGGTCGATTTCACCCCACCCGCCGATCCCCGCCGCCGCTTTTCGGCGCGGGTGGCACCGGTGGAGATGGCGGAGGCCGGTCGCGGTGCGGTGCTGGTGCTGCGCGAGGTCTCCGAACAGGTGATGATCGAGCGCATGCGCTCCGATTTCATCGCCAATGCCAGCCACGAGATCCGCACCCCGCTGACCGCTCTCGTGGGCATCATCGAAACCCTGCGCGGTCCGGCCCGCGACGATCCGAAGGCGCGCGAGGAGTTCCTGGAGCTGATGGCCGACGAGGCGGCCCGCATGCAGCGCCTCGTTGACGATCTGCTTTCCCTTTCGCGCATCGAATTGGCCGCCAACGCACCGCCCGAGCAGCCTCTCCAGCTCGCCCCCATAGTGCGCGCGGTGGTGGCCCGCCTCGCACCGCAGGCGGAAACCTCCGGCCTGCAGGTGGAGATCGAGATCGCCGAGCCGCTTCCCGAGGTGATGGCGGACGCCGATCAGATGCACCAGCTCATCACCAATCTGCTCGACAACGCGATCAAATACGGTGCCGGCGGCGGCCATGTCGGGGTGACGCTCGATCACCTGGACGAGGCGCCGGTCGAGGCCGGTCCGGTGGCCGGCAGGGCGGCGCTCCGTCTCTGCGTCCAGGACCATGGTCCGGGCATCGCGCCGGAACATCTGCCGCGGCTCACCGAACGCTTCTACCGGGTCGACAAGGCGCGCTCGCGCGCGATCGGTGGCACCGGTCTCGGTCTGGCCATCGTCAAGCACATCCTGCGTCGCCACCAGGGCCATCTCTCGATCGACAGCCGGCTCGGCGAGGGCAGCCGCTTCTGCGCCTGGTTGCCGCTGCCGGACAGGAGCCCGTCGGCCTGACTGTCACGAAGCTGTCACGGGATCCTCACAGAATCCGCACCGTCATCGACCATTCCTGCGAAGGCAACAGCCTTCGGAGACAGATAGGATGAATTGCAAGTTCCCTGCATGCCTCGCCCTCCTGCTGCTGGCACCGGGCACCGCCGCCTTCGCCCAGCCGGATACGGTGCGCATCGACGGCTCCTCCACCGTCTACCCCATCACCGAAGCGGTGGCCGAGGAGTTCCAGATCGAGCATCGCGGCACCTACCGGGTGACGGTCGGCATCTCCGGCACCGGCGGCGGCTTCAAGAAATTCTGCCGCGGTGATACCGACATCAGCGACGCCTCGCGCCCGATCAAGGAGAGCGAGCGCAAGCGCTGTGCCGAGAACGGCATCTCCTACATCGAGCTGCCGGTGGCCCTCGATGCCCTGGCGGTGGTGGTGAACCCGGCCAACGACTGGGTCTCCTGCATGACCGTCGAGCAGCTCCGGACCATCTGGGAGCCGGCTGCCCAGGAGAAGATCCTGCGCTGGAACCAGGTCGATCCGGCCTGGCCCGACCGGCCGCTGCGCCTGTTCGGTCCGGGCACCGATTCCGGCACCTACGACTATTTCACCGAGGCGGTGATCGGCGAGGAAGGCGCCAGCCGCGGCGACTACACCGCCAGCGAGGACGACAATGTGCTGGTGCAGGGGGTGGCCAACGATCCCGGTGCGCTCGGCTTCTTCGGCTTCGCCTACTACATCGAGAACCGGGACAAGCTGAAGGCCGTCGCCATTCGCAGCCCGAAGACCGGCGACTGCGTGGAGCCCAGCATCGAGAATGCCAAGACCGGCCGCTACCAGCCGATGTCGCGCCCGCTCTTCCTCTATGTCAATCCGGCCGCCCTCGACCGGCCGGCGGTGGCCGCCTTCCTGGAGATGTACCTCGATCCCGAGTTGATCCCCGAGCTGGTCGCCGAGGTGGGCTACGTGCCGCTGCCGGAGAAGGCCTACCTCCTCGCCCGCGAGAAGCTCGAGGCGCGCCGTACCGGCACGGCCTTCGCCGGCGGCGCCCAGGTGGGCATCTCGATCGAGGATCTGATCGCCGCCGAGACGATCGACTGACGGGGTGCGGCCGAGCATGGCGACGAGCCTGCAGCGGGCATCCCCCGCATCGTCGTACGGCATCCAGCCGTCGCCGGGTTTTCTCGCCCGGCGGCGGCTCGTCGACCGCCTCGTGCGGAGCCTGCTGTTCGCCGCCGCATCGCTGTCGGTGCTGGTCACCCTGGCGATCGTCTACGTGCTGGTGAGCGAATCGCTCCTGTTCTTCCGCCATGTGGGGCTGGTGGAGTTCCTGACCGATACCCAGTGGACACCACTCTTCGCCAATCCGCGCTACGGCATCCTGCCGCTTCTGGCCGGCACCGTGACCGTCTCGGTCATCGCCCTTCTGGTGGCGATCCCCGCGGGCACGGTGCTGGCCATCTATCTGAGCGAATACGCCGACAACCGGCTGCGGGAAGTGGTCAAGCCGCTGCTGGAGACGCTGGCCGGGGTGCCGACCGTCGTGTTCGGCTACTTCGCCCTGCTGTTCGTGACCCCGCTGCTGCGCCGGGTCATTCCCGGGCTTGCCGGCTTCAACATGCTCTCGCCGGGTCTGGTGATGGGGGTGATGATCCTGCCCTACATCGTGTCGCTGAGCGAGGATGCGATGCGGGCGGTGCCGGACGGTCTGCGCGAGGGGGCCTGTGCGCTGGGCTATACGCGCCTGCAGACCGCCACCCGGGTGGTCCTGCCGGCCGCCCTTTCGGGGGTCACCGCGGCATATCTCCTGGGCATGGCGCGAGCCGTCGGCGAGACCATGGTGGTGGCCATCGCCGCCGGCCAGAACCCCGACTTCACCTTCAACCCGCTCGAGGGTGCGGCCACCATCACGACATACATCGTCCAGGTAAGCCTCGGCGACGTGGCCTACGGCACCATCGCCTACCAGTCGATCTTCGCCGCCGGGCTGACCCTGTTCCTGCTGACCCTGGCCTTCAACATCCTCGGCTTCTTTCTGCGACGCCGCTTCCGCCAGGCCTACTGAGGGTTCATCATGGCCGAGATGCTCGTCATCGACACCCACCAGCGCATCGCCAAGGCGCGGCGCCGGGATCTGCTGTTCGCCGGGCTGGGGCTGGTCGTCCTGTTCCTCGCCACCGCCGTCCTGCTCACCCTGATCCTCGATCTGGTGGTGACCGGCGCCCCCCACATCGACTGGGATTTCCTCACCAACTATCCCTCGCGGCGGGCCTCGCGGGCGGGTATCCTGCCGGCCTGGGTGGGCACCAGTCTGGTGATGCTGGTCACCGCCGCACTGGCCATTCCCATCGGCATCGCCGCCGGTCTCTATCTCGAGGAATATGCGCCCAGAAGCTGGGTGACCGACGTCATCGAGATCAACATCACCAATCTCGCGGGCGTCCCCTCGATCATCTACGGGCTGCTGGCGCTCGGCGTGTTCGTCTATCTGTTCCGCCTCGGCGAGACCATTCTGGTGGCCGGGATGGTGCTGGCCCTGCTGGTGCTGCCGGTGATCATCGTCGCCACCCGGGAAGCCCTCCGGAGCATCCCGCAGGAAGTGCGGGAAGCGGCCTTCGCACTCGGTGCCGACAAGTGGCAGACCGTCTCCATGTATCTGCTGCCGGCGGCGAGGCCGGGCATCCTCACCGGCATCATCGCCGCACTGGCCCGTGCCATCGGCGAGACCGCGCCGCTCATTACCATCGGCGCGCTGACCTTCATCGCCTTCCTGCCGCCCTCGCCGATCACGTCCGAGCCGCCGTTTCTGAGCTTCGATTGGCTGTGGTCGCCCTTCACCGTGCTGCCGATCCAGATGTTCAACTGGACCTCCCGCCCGCAGGCCGCCTTCCACGAGCTGGCGGCGGCCGCCGGTGTGGTGCTGCTGGTCATGACCCTGGCCATGAACGGGCTCGCAATATACATCCGCTACCGTACACGGAGACTGATGCGATGATGTTCGGGGCCAACGCCCTCGCCGAGACCACCCCTCCCGCCGCCGACACCGGGACCGCACAGGCGACCGAGGTACCGCGCAAGGCCACGGTCGAGGAACTGAGCTTCTGGTACGGCCACAAGCAGGTGCTGTTCGCGATCTCCATGCCGATTGCCGAAGGCTGCGTCACCGCCCTGATCGGACCTTCGGGCTGCGGCAAGAGCACCTTCCTGCGCTGCTTCAACCGCATGCACGATCTCTATCCGGGCAACCGCTACGGCGGACGGATCATCCTCGAGCCCGAAGGCATCGACATCATCAGTTCGCGGACCGATCCCATGGTGCCGCGGCTGCGGATCGGCATGGTCTTTCAGAAGCCCAACCCGTTTCCCAAGTCGATCTACGAGAATGTGGCGGCGGGCCTGCGCATCCGCGGCGTGCGCAGCCGCGCGGTGCTCGACGGACAGGTGGAGAAGTCGCTGCGCCGGGCGGCGCTCTGGGAGGAGGTGAAGGACCGGCTGCATGCCAGCGCCTACACCCTCTCGGGCGGCCAGCAGCAGCGCCTGTGCATCGCCCGGGCGCTGGCCCCGGAACCCGAGCTCCTGCTGCTCGACGAGCCGACCTCGGCCCTCGATCCCATCGCCACCGCCCATATCGAGGAGCTGATCGACGAGCTGAGCGCCCGCTACACCATCCTCGTCGTCACCCACAACATGCAGCAGGCGGCCCGGATCTCGCGCTTCACCGCCTTCTTCCACCTCGGCCGGGTCATCGAATTCGGCCCCACCGAGCAAGTCTTCACCCGTCCGCGCGAGAGCATGACCCAGGACTACATCACCGGCCGCTTCGGCTGAGGAGGGCAGCATGGTGGAGACGCCCGAGCAGGGCCTCGTCAAGAAACACACGGTGCGCGCCTTCGACGAGGAGCTCGCCCATCTGACCCGACGCATCATGGAGACGGGGGCGCTCGTGGAACAGCAGGTGGCGCTCGCCATCCGCGCCCTGGTCGAGCGCGACGAGGCGGCAGCGGCCACGGTGATCGGCCAGGACGATCTGGTCGACGAGCTCGAGGAAGCGATCGATCAGGAGGCGATCCGCATTCTCGCCACCCGACAGCCGGTGGCCATCGATCTCCGCATGGTGGCGATGGCCCTCAAGATCTCCAACGATCTCGAGCGCACCAGCGATTATGCGGTGAACATCGCCAAACGCGCCCGCCGCCTGGCCGAACAGCCGCAGCTCAAGCCCTTCGTCACCATTCCGCGGATGGCCGAGATCTGTCAGCAGATGGTCAAGGAAGTGCTCGACGCCTATGTCGAGCGCAATCCCGACAAGGCGATGGCCGCCTGGCACCGGGACAACGAGGTGGACCAGCTCTACACCAGCCTGTTCCGCGAGCTGCTGACCTACATTCTCGAAGATCCCCGGACCACGGGAACCTGCATCGACCTCATGTTCATCGCCAAGAACCTGGAGCGGATCGGCGATCACGCCACCAACATCGCCGAAAAGGTCCACTACATCGTCCATGGCGATCTCATCAACCGCATGCGGAAGGCCAAGGCATGAGCGTGCGGGTGCTGGTGGTCGAGGACGAGCCGGCGGTCCGCAGGCTGCTGGCCTACAATCTGCGGGCCGCGGGCTTCGAGGTGATCGAGGCCCATGACGGCGAAGAGGCGTTGCAGCTCCTCGAGGAGCTGCCGCCCGATCTCCTGATTCTCGACTGGATGCTGCCGGGCCTGTCCGGCATCGAACTCTGCCGGCGGCTGCGCCGGCGGACCGCCACCGCCCATCTGCCGGTGATCATGCTCACCGCCCGGGTCGAGGAGCGCGATCGGCTGCGCGGGCTGGAGACCGGGGCCGACGATTATGTCACCAAGCCCTTCTCGCCGGCGGAGCTGGTGGCCCGGGTGCGGGCGGTGCTGCGCCGGCTGCGCCCGGCGGTGGCCGGCGAGCTCCTGACCTTCGCCGATCTCAGGATGGATCTGGCCGGCCACCGGGTGCATCGCGGCAAGCGCGAGATCGCCCTGTCGCCCACCGAATTCCGTCTGCTCCGCCACCTCCTGGAGAATCCGCACCGGGTGTTCGATCGCAGCCAGCTCCTCGACCGGGTCTGGGGGATCGATGCCGATGTCGAGCTCCGGACCGTGGATGCCACCATCCGCCGCCTGCGCCGGGCGCTCAATGCCGGCGGCGAGCCGGATCTCGTTCGCACCGTGCGCGGCGCCGGCTACGCGCTCGATCTGCCCGAGCCGGCGGCGACCGGAGGCCTCAGCGAACGCGCATCGGAGGTGCCGTGACCAGCCCGGGCACCGTCGCCGTCGCCCGGAGCTCGCGGGCCAGCGCCACGATCCAGCCGAACTGCCGGCGCAGCAGCCGCAGCCATTCGAGCGGCCCCCCGGGCGGCGGATAGGGTGCCAGCGCGAGCGGCGCATCTTTCTCCAGGCCGAGCA